>CAZSSI010000067.1:0-4530 GCA_964609345.1 uncultured Verrucomicrobiota bacterium
GTGCGCGATCTGGTGCGTAAAGCGCTGATTGATGAAGAGTGGCAGGCGGGCGAAGAAGTTGTCGGCGTGATCACGCTGGTGTACGACCACCACCAGCGCCAGCTTCAGGATAAACTCACCGCCATCCAGCACGACCACCATGACCGGATCGTTTCAGCCACGCACGTCCACATGGATCATCACAACTGCCTCGAAGTGATTATCGTCAAAGGCGAAGCGCGCGAAATCCGCGAAATGGCCGACCAGCTCAAAGCGGCCAAGGGCGTCAAATCCGGCGAACTCACCGCCGCCAGTACTGGAAGAAAGTTGTAATGCCGTGAATCAGCGCTTGGCGCGCCAGCGACAATACGCTGCATTCATCTTGTTGTGCACGGCTATGTGCCATGCACGGATAGTGGCACATATTCGGCCCTCAAGTTAAGCCGTGACCCATACGTGCGGAATCATCGGGGGAAAGAATCTGCGTGTTTCTTGATCCACTCAACAGCGGCCTCTTCTCCTGAAAGAGTTCTTCCTTCTCGTTCTAGAACGTGTTTCTTGTAGTGTTCGATATGGCACACCTGTTCGACCATGCGAACTCCAAACTCCGTGTGTGCATCACGAAGGGAGATGCCCACCTCGTAATGTCCGTTTGCCTTGCGACACCACACTACGATCCCGTCCGCCTCGAATACAGGTTCGCGTATAGGAATCTGAATATGAATGATTGTCCCTGGAGCGATGCAGAGTTTTGAACGGAAACAGAGTCCTCCTTGACTAATATCTTTCAAGTACTCTCTTGTATGTGCGACCACATCTCCAAGATTGTACTCAATCGGAATGTCCGACGGATGGCGAATGAATTGTCTCATTGACGAACTCCTTTCCCATTTTGCTCTTCGCACAACAGTATTATTGAGCGAACTTTAACTTCGGCTTATGTCCCGGCGGATTTTTATAACGCAGGCAGACTAAGAGATGGCACCGGTCTTGGCAATCGGGGAAACGATTTGGTTTTCGGGATGGATTATTTTCCCTGCCGGTGTTACCTTTTTTTAATTCGTAATCAATCTGTAGGAACGCTCTTATGAACATGGATGTCGCCATTCTATGCTGGACCGCCGCGACAATCGGACTGGTGCATACGTTGATCGGGCCGGATCATTATCTGCCGTTCATCGTCATGAACCGCGCCCGCAAATGGAGTTCGACGAAAACGGCGTGGATTACGTTTTTCTGCGGGCTGGGCCATGTGCTCAGCTCGGTGGTGCTCGGCCTGATCGGTATCGCCTGCGGTATCGCGGTGATGAAACTTCAGGCGTTCGAGTCTTTCCGCGGAAATATCGCGGCGTGGGCCTTGATCGGATTTGGTTTCGCTTATATGGGCTGGGGCATTCAGCGTGGCATCCGCAACCGTCCGCATACGCATCTTCATCTGAAAGAAAACTGCGCACCGGCTCATACGCACAGCCATGACGGCGTACATTTCCATGCACATGAACCGAACCCGAAAGCCAACATCACCCCGTGGATTCTGTTCACTATTTTCGTTCTCGGTCCGTGCGAGCCGCTGATTCCGCTGTTGATGTATCCGGCGGCGCGGCACAGCCTTCTTGGCACGGTGCTGGTCGCGACGGTGTTCAGCGCGGTGACAATTGTTACGATGCTGGCGATTGTCATGGCCGCATCGTGGGGAATCAGTTTTGC
This sequence comes from uncultured Verrucomicrobiota bacterium, assembly GCA_964609345.1. Classification (GTDB taxonomy): domain Bacteria; phylum Verrucomicrobiota; class Kiritimatiellia; order Kiritimatiellales; family Tichowtungiaceae; genus Tichowtungia. The sequence goes on from CAZSSI010000067.1 coordinate 1,687, forward strand.
CCGTCTCGGCAAACTGGAGCGCTGGACGCATGCGCTGGCTGGCGGCGCTATTTGTGTTTCCGGGCTGGCCATCCAGTTTCTCGGCCTTTAGGGTGTGGAATATTGGATGATTGGATTGCTGGATGAATGGTTCCTGATCCGCAATATCTGCGGTGTTTATTTTCTTAAGCATAGCTATACCAAATGCCGATGAAAATCGGTATTTTCCCAACGTAGAGTAAGCGTCCTCGCTTGCTTATCCACCAAGGCGGGAAACGAGCGGGACGCTCGTTCTACTTTTTGCCGAATCACTTGCGAAACTGGTATTACACGCAACAAGGAGCGGAAAAATGGATACACGAACGTTAAACGAGCAGATCATCCTGTCCGTTTTCACGGCAGATGATGAGGCCAAAATGAAGGCCTTGGATATTCTTCAAAACAAAGAGGTTCGACAGGCATTAAGCGGGCCTTTGTTGCTGACGATGGGGGAAGCCACCGAGTTGCTTGGAGTCAGTCGAGCCACTCTTTGGCGAATGATAAAAGCGGGTAAATTGAAAAAAGTTGAAATCTATTCCGGAGCCTTCCGTCTGAGAATTTCAGATGTTCTGGCGCTGGTTGGCTGATTGAATTGCTGGAGTAGCGATTTAGTTCTTTGGCCTCTGATGCCAGTATTGGGAAAGGTATGTAGTTCCGGCTTTAGCCGGATAGGTGATGCCGCCTGAAGGCGGAACTACATACCTTATACCAGATGCGCATGATAATTGGTAAAGGCGCGGCCGCCGTCCGCACCTACAGGTTGACGGGTTCCTGTGGCCGCGCACGGTGGGCGCGGTTGAATATTTCAATCTTCGGAACTTTCCGTGTCTTCGGTGTGTTCCGTGGTGAAAACTTCCGGTACGCTGTGGCGAAATGATCCGTCCTGTTGAACATCCCGAAACACTATTGGCGACCGAACGCTTTTTTGCGCCCGGCGGCGGGATGGAGCAGGCGCATGTCGGCAACGAGTTTCCATTTGAAATCCGTCCGCAACAACAGCAGATGGCACGCGCCGTCGCCGAAGCCTGCGCTAACTCCTGTCATCTGGCCGTCGAAGCGGGAACCGGCGTTGGCAAAAGTTTTGCTTACCTCGTTCCGCTGATTCTGAATGCGCTGGCGCAGAATGTTCGCGCCGTGGTGGCGACCTATACGATCACGCTTCAGGAACAGCTGATGGAGAAGGATATTCCGTTTCTTCAGAAGTCGCTCGGCGTTGATTTCAAGGCGCGGCTGGTGAAGGGCCGTTCCAACTATCTCTGTCTGCGCCGTCTGGCGCGGGCTCGGCAGATGGGCAGCGATCTATTCGACACATCAAAGGAAGTGGAGCTGGCGCGGATTCGCGCCTGGGCCGACCGAACCGTCGAGGGAAGCCGTCAGGAGCTGGAGCCGCAACCGTCGTCCGAGGTTTGGAGCGCGGTTTGTGTAGAGCACGGCAACTGCCTCGGCAAGAAGTGCCACGATTACGAACATTGTTTTGTGATGAAAGCGCGGGCCGGGCTGGATGCGGCGAATCTGCTGGTGGTGAATCATCATCTATTTTTTTCCGAGCTGGCGGTACGTTCGACCGGCGGCGCGTTTCTGCCGGATTACGGCATGGTCGTTTTCGACGAGGCGCATCAGATGGAAAATGTCGCGGCGGAACATTTAGGAATTCGCCTCTCGCGCTACGCCGTAGAGCACTGGCTGCGGACACTGTTTACGCAGGATAATCACAAAGGGCTGTTCGCCGTATTGCGCGACGGGCGGGGCGCCGACCTGACCAATCGTCTTTGGGATGAGAGCGACCGCTTTTTCAAAGCAATTCATAAGCATTGCAAGCTGTCGGAGAGCAACCAGACGGTGCGGTTGCGCGAGCCGCCCGCCGTTGAAACCCGTCTGACGGAGCGGCTGGCCGAACTCGACGTTCATTTTGGTACGCTGATTCGCGACATGGAGGACGAAAGTCTGAAGGCGGAACTTCAGTCGGCGCGGATGAAGGGCAAAGCGTTTATCGAAATGCTGACGATGTTTTTGACTCAGAGCGAATCAGGCCATGTGTACTGGGCCGGTCTGGAGGGGAAGACGCATAAACAGCCGGTGCTTTATTCTGCGCCGGTGGACGTGGCGAAGCTGCTGTCCGGTATGCTGTTCGACGAAGTACCCAGCGTGGTGATGACGAGCGCGACGCTGGCGGTCGGCGACGACCTGAGTTGGTTCCGCGGGCGGATCGGCGCGGAACACTGCGACGAACTGCAAGTTGGCTCGCCGTTCGACTACGGCCGGCAGATGCGCGTAAAAATTCCGGCGAACATGCCGGATCCGACGGACGAACAGGCGTTTGAGACGGCGGTGGCGGACGTTTTGCCGCGTTATATCGCGCAGAGTCAGGGGAGGGCGTTTGTGCTGTTCACCAATGCCGGGCTCATGCGTCGCGTGGCGGAGCGGGTGAAAGATCAGCTTGAAGAAATGGAATTTGAGTTGCTGGTACAGGGCGCGGGTCTGCCGCCGCAGGCGATGCTGAAACGATTTCGCGAACACGGATCGGCAGTGCTGTTCGGTCTGGATCGTTTCTGGATGGGCGTGGATGTGCGCGGCGATGCGCTGAGTAATGTAATTATTGTCCGACTGCCGTTCGCCGTGCCGGACCATCCGCTGGTGCAGGCGCGGCTGGAAGATGTTAAGGCGCGCGGTGGCGATGCGTTCCGCGACTATTCACTGCCGTCGGCGGTGCTGAAATTCCGGCAGGGAACCGGACGGCTGATTCGTACCGCCAGCGACGAAGGCACGGTGGTGATTCTTGATCCGCGCGTGACCAGTAAGTGGTATGGACGGCTTTTTCTGCGGGCG
>CAZSSI010000067.1:4630-8028 GCA_964609345.1 uncultured Verrucomicrobiota bacterium
CGTCTTCAACCTCTCACACAGGATCGCGCCAAACCGGCGGTTCCGATTGCCGGAAAATATCGGCTGGTGGACATTCCGATCAGCAACTGCATCAACAGCGGCATCCGTTCCATTTATCTACTCACCCAGTTTAATAGCATGTCGCTACATCGGCATGTTCAGTCCACCTATATTTTCGACCAGTTTTCGCCGGGCTATGTGCGTATGTTGGCGGCTGAACAGACGCCGACATCCAGTATCTGGTTTCAAGGGACGGCCGACGCTGTCCGCCAGTCGATGCGCCATTTCATGACCAGCGAGCCGGACATTGTCGTCATTCTTTCCGGCGACCAGCTTTACCGTATGGATTTTTCAGAAGTAATTGACGAGCATTTGGAGCGCGGTGCCGACGTCACCATCTGCACCAAGCCGGTGCCGCGTCGCGAAGCCGGTTCTCTGGGCATCATGCACGTGGATGACAAAAACAAGATCATCGAATTCGTTGAAAAACCGGGGGACACTCCGCAACTCGACGGACTGCGTGCTCCGATGTACAAAGACGAACGCTATCTCGCCAGCATGGGGATTTATATTTTCAATGCCAAGGTGCTGTCCGACCTGCTGTGCGGTAATAACGATCCGGATTTCGGAAAACACATCATTCCCGCCGCCATTCACGACTGCAACGTCTACAGCCACATCTTTGAAGGCTACTGGAAAGACATCGGAACCATCGGCATGTTCCATGACGCTAATCTGGCGCTGACCGATCTCGTTCCGGAATTCACCTTTTACGACGCCTCGGCACCGATCTACACCCACATGCGTTATCTGCCGCCGTCCAAGATTAACTGCTGTGACCTCAATCGCTGTCTGCTGGCCGAAGGATGCATTATTTCCGGGCACCGGATTCTGCGTTCCGTTGTCGGACTGCGCGCGGTAATTGGCGAAGGCACCGTGATTGAGCATTCGGTCATCATGGGCGCTGACTATTTTGAACACGAAAAGAAGACTGCCGACAACGGACACCTCCGGCTTGGAATCGGGCGCGACTGCTATATCAAAAACGCCATCATTGATAAAAACGTGCGCATCGGCGACAGCGTTTACATCTCGCCCGACGGGAAGCAGGAAGGCGAACAAACGCCTCTCTATGTCGTTCGCGACGGCGTGATCGTTATTCCTAAGGGAACCGTCATCCCGTCCGGTACACGACTTTAATTCCGGTCGGCGTAGAAAGGATACCGTCCCGAATCATCGGGACGGTTTTTTATTTTCCAGCGTTTGTACATCCAGAGCCAGTGTTCCGGATGATTGCGGACTTCACGTTCGATAGCGGACATAATCTGCTGGGTCAGTGCACGGGTTGTTTCTTCACTCGCGTTTTCCGGCGGCGGAAGGGCCTCGGTGACATAAACCCGGTAGCGTCCGCCGCGTTGCGGCGCGCAGAAGCCAATCAGAATTTCGCTGCCTGTTTTTACCGCCAGCGCTGCTGGAGCTGAGGTTACAGGAACAGGCAGTCCGAAATAATTCACCCAGATGCCGCCCTCGCTTTCTTCAGTGTTTTGATCGACCAGAAACGCGGTTTTCCCGCCAGCGCGCAGCACACTGAGCAGTTTGCGTAAAGCTCCCTCGCGCGGAATGATTTTTTGACCGGTCACTTCGCGCCGCGCGATCAGCAGGCGATCCACCTCAGGGTTTTTTACCGGCATGGCGATGCTGTGGAGAGGAAAGCCGTGAGTCGCCATGATCTGGCCGATGATTTCCCAGTTTCCAAAGTGCGCCGTGATACAGATCTGACTTTTAGGGCAGAGGAACTGCTGCACACTGCTGTCGAGCGCGACATATTTTTTTGAACGCTTTTCTGAATGGGTTCCGAACCAGATCACATCCAGAAAGGTGCGGCTCATGGTGATGTAGGCCGAGCGCAGAATCGCCCGTTTCTCAGCGGGCGTCTTGGTGTCGCCGAACGCGATATCCAGATTGGCCTGCCCGATCCGCTTGCCCCGGGTGTCGAAAAGAAAGCCGAGATTTCCCCCTAGCCAGGCGAGGCCGAGGATGACGCGGCGAGGAAACCGCGGAATAATTGCCAACCCGGCGCGGAACGCGGCGGTTTCAAAAGGGCGGCGCAGGGTTCTGTAAAATTTCGCCATATCAGCCGAAAACCACAGTGCGGTTTTTATAGACCAGCACTTTGTTTTGCAGATGCGCCCAGACCGCGCGGGAAAGAACCAATTTCTCAAGGTCGCGGCCCTTGCGGATCAGGCTTTCGACGGAATCCCGGTGCGTGACGCGCATGACTTCCTGTTCGATGATCGGCCCTTCGTCGAGATCGCCGGTGACATAGTGACTGGTGGCGCCGACAATTTTTACGCCGCGCTGATGAGCGGAGTGATACGGCTTGGCTCCGACGAAGGCGGGCAGGAAGGAGTGGTGAATGTTGATGACGCGGTTCGGGAAGTGTTTACAGAAGTCGTCGGAGAGAATCTGCATGTAGCGCGCCAGCACAATGACATCAATGTTGTACTGCTTCAGCAGTTCCATTTGCTTGGCTTCCTGCTCCGCCTTGTTGTCCTGCGACACAGGAATGTAATGGAAGTCTATGCCGTGCATTTTGGCGGCTGGCGCGAGGTCGGTATGGTTGCTGATAATCAGCGGAATTTCGGCGTTCAGATCGCCGGAACTTTGCCGTGCCAGCAGATCGAGCATGCAGTGCGGAAATTTTGAAACAAAGATGGCGATGCGCGGTTTGTAGTCGGAAAAGTGTAGTTCATATTTCATGGCGAAACGGTCGGCGATCAGGCTGAACTTCTCGCGGATTTGGTCGCGGGGCAGGGCAAAACCGTGCAGTTCCCATTCGACCCGCATGAAAAAGACCTGCTCTTCACCATCCGTGTGCTGTTCCAGATCAATGATGTTGCCGTTGTGGCGCATCAGAAAATCGGTGACGGCGCAGACAATACCCTGCCGGTCAGGGCAGGAGATCAGTAGAATGGCGGACGCTTCGTTTTTCACGGTGAGGTTCTCCTTGAATTGGAAGCGGACTTTATAGGGATTGAGCGCAAACACCAACAGGTTTTTGTTCGCGAAATCGCGGATTCCAGTCAGAGGTCCCGCGTTTCCTGTTCAGGCAGCTGTTTGTATCTCACGAGGAGATAGTAGAGCCAGTGGGCGCAGAGATACCCGAGAATCAGTCCGGCGAAGACATCCCCCGAATAATGTGCAGAGAGAATGATGCGGGTTGAGCCGATCAGTGCGGCTATGGCAAAACAAGGAATGCGCCACTTCGGAAAGAAAATGGCGATTGCCGTCATCGTTGCCATGATGGCGGAGGAATGGCCGGACGGCCATGATGCCGCGTGATGGAAGGGCTGGAATCCATAGTGGCCGTTTTCAAAAAAATCTTTCGGACGCCAGCG
>CAZSSI010000068.1:0-7718 GCA_964609345.1 uncultured Verrucomicrobiota bacterium
TTTCCGCAGGAATTGCTCTGCCGCTGGCAGGGCTTTGGCTGATCTGGAACCGTAAGAAAGTTTTTCCGCTGTCATGGATCGCTTTCGGAATCGGCGGCGGCCTGATCCTAATGCTCGGAATTGGAATGTTTTTTTTGCTGGCTCCGGAGAATACCGAATTTGCACTATTCGGCTACCACGCGGGTCGCTCCCCCGGCAGTTTGATGCAGATGCTCGCTCTGAAAGCCGGATTTATCTCCCGGTTCGTACAGGCCTATTTTGTTTTTTCTGCAGGATTCCTGCTGATCTTCGCGCTGAAGAGACTTCACTGGCCGGTTCGCGAGCGCGGGTTTGAAGAAATGATGCTGGATAACCGTCCGAAACTGATCGAACTTTTGCGTGAAGCCAATGCTCCGCGTTCGCCGTTTGAGCGGAGTTTCATCTCTCTGCTCTGGCTCTCCGGCACGATGATAACACTCGTTCATCTTATGGCGCCGTTTCCGTACGACGACTATCAGGTAATCGTCTATCCGCTACTAGCCGCCGCGCTGGCTGTAACGCTGGCACCGCACTGTCCGGAAAGGCAGCAACTTCGGGCGGTTTTTGCTGTTCTGCTGATCTGTACCGCCGCATCTTTCTCTTCCCCGCTGAACCAGGAGTGGGCAATCCGTGGCCGTGACCGCATCTGGTGGAAGTTTAAAGAAACGCCGGACATTTCCGCCTTACGAAAGGTCGGCGCAGAATTACGTGAAAAGCTGGGTCCGGACAGTCTCTTGTTGACGCAAGATACCTACCTGGCGATTGAGGCGAACGCCCGCGTGCCGCATGGCATGGAAATGGGGCCGTTTTCCTACTATCCCGACATGCCGCGTAAGCAGGCCGAAAAGTTGAATCTGCTCAATAAAGAAATGCTGATCGAAATTCTGACTGAGGCCCGCGCGCAAGTTGCGGCGTTCAGCGGCTACGGATTGACGATCCGCTCGCCGGAGATCGCGGAGATTTCCTCTACAGATTGGCAATATCTGCGAACTGCTTTGGAGACCAGTTATAAGAAAACCGCCGAGGTTCCAAATTTTGGACAGGCGCATACCGCGTTGGAGGTTTTTGAACGCAGATGAAGCTCTCCATTGTCATCCCGGCGCATAATGAAGAGAAGCGGTTGCCGCCGATGCTGGAAGCCTACGCCAAGTACTTCTCCGAAAAGTACGGCAATCAAGCCGAGTTGATCGTGGTGCCGAACTTCTGCAACGATCGTACTGCCGACGTGGCGCGTGACATCAGTCTGAGCTATCCACTGGTAAAAGTGGTTGAAGAGCCGAAACACGTGGGCAAGGGTGGGGCGGTTTTACTTGGCGCTAAATGCGCCGAAGGCGATCTGGTTGGGTTTGTCGATGCGGACGGCGCAACGTCGCCCCAAGCCTTCGATGATCTGGCGCAGAAAATCGGTCTGGATGGATGTATTATCGCATCCCGCTGGATGAAGGGTTCGGATATGACCCCGAAACAACCGCTTTCACGTCGTGCGGCTTCGCGCTGTTTTAATCTGATGGTGCGGATTCTTTTTGGTCTAAAACTGAAAGACACTCAGTGCGGAGCTAAGTTGTTTCGGCGTGAAGTGATTCGGCCGGTGCTACGCAATCTGGGCGTAACGAACTGGGCTTTTGATGTGGATATGCTGTTCCAGACAAAACGTCTTGGATATTCAATCCGCGAGATTCCAACGGTCTGGCACGATGTGGCCGGGTCGAAGGTAGAGGTTGGGCGGGCGTCGCTGAATATGACCGTGGCGCTGGTGCGGCTATGGATGTTTTATTCGCCGTTCCGCTTTATGATCCCGGTTCTCAGTCGAGTGGCTGAAAAGCTGTTGCGGTATTCCGGATAAAGAAAAACGGCGCACCCGAAAGTGCGCCGTCTTCACGATATGAATCGTTGCTGTTTACCAGCGTGATTCACGGCGTTCGCCGCCACGGTCGCCGCCACGGTCGCCACCGCGTCCGCCGCCGAATCCGCCGCCGCCACCACCACCACCGCTGCTACGACGTTCGCCAGCCGGTTTGGGCTGGGATTCGTTAACGCGGATTGCGCGCTGCATGAAGTCTGAACCATTCAGTGCTTCGATTGCAGCAGCACCTTCGCTCTGGTCCGGCATTTCGACAAAGCCAAAGCCTTTGGAGCGTCCCGACATACGGTCGAGAATTACACGGGCTGATGTGACCTTGCCGTGCTGCTCAAAGAGTTCCTGCAGGTCAGGGTCTGTTGCCGAATACGGCAGATTTCCTACGTAGATGTCCATCTGTTCTTTCCTCTCATGTGCCATACTCAACTCTATTTTCAACCAATTCGCAACCCATGGCACAGGGCTTCTGAACCGATGCAACGTCCCTTTGGACGAACGCGATCAGGAAGATGACATATCACTCCTAAAAAAGAAACTCTTATTTTCCAATGCTTTCGGAGTCGAAAAATGAAATTTTGACTGCCGCTGGAACCGGGTTCCGGTTATGTTTGCGCGACTTGAATGCCATGACAAAACTACGGGACAAACTTAAATCGATTTTTGCGAATGAACTGCTGAAGCATACGGCGATCCTTTTCGCCGGTATGATGGTGGTGAATGTCTGCAACCTGATCTACCAGATGGCCGTCAGTCGCGCATTGCCTCAGGCAGAGTTTACTCTGCTGGCCGCTTTTCTCGGTACGCTGGCCATTATCAGTTATCCGCTGGCCACGCTGACGACTGGGCTCAGCCACTATAGTAGTCTGCTCCGTCAGGATGGGCGTACCGGAGATGTGAAGCGACTGATTCGAAAATGGCTTTTTCTGACCGGTGTTCCGGCCATTCTGCTAGGCGCGGCAGTTATTGCGTTCAACAGTTCGGTGGCGGGTTATATGAATTTGAACCGTTTTGCGCCGGTCATTATTGCCGGAGCGGTTTTGCCTGCACTGTTCTGGCTTCCGGTTCTGACCGGCACCGCGCAGGGTCTGCAACTTTTTGGCTGGAGTTCACTTTCGGGAATCTTGGGTTCGGTCCTCCGCCTGCTACTGGGGGCGGGGTTTGTCTGGTTTGTCTATCCGGCTTGTGGCTGGGCCATGTTGGGTCATGGCGCGGGAGTCTACCTGTCGGCGGCAGTTTTGTTCGCCGGGCTGTTTATGGTTTTGCGCGGCGGAGAGGAAACCACTAAGCCGCTACCGAGTATGCGCTTTTACCTGTTGCAGGGCATTTTCGTTCAAACAGCTTTTGCAGTGCTGATGAATGCCGATGTGGTGCTGGTGAACCATTACCTGCCGGAGAATACAGAATTCGCCTATGCCGCCACGCTGGGCCGGATCGTGGCCTTTTTGCCGATGGCCGTGTCGATGGCGATGTTTCCTAAGGTCGCTTCGGCAACTGGAGCAACGGCGGAACACCGGAGAATTTTCTTTCACTCATTCAGCTACACCGCGTTGTTTGTGGCGGCGGCGGCGATCGGGTGTCTTCTTCTGCCGCGCCTGTTATTGTGTATTCTTTTCGGGATTCAGGATGCTCTGGATTCCATGGTTTCTCTGACCCGGCTGATGGCGCTGGCCATGTCCGCCTCTGCGCTCTTAAATGTGGTTGTCCAGTTTCTGCTGGCTCAGCGCCGCTTTAAAGAAACGGCGGCAACCGGACTGGCTTGCCTACTTTATCTGCTCTGTGCACACCTTTTTCATACAGAGGCTGTGCGGATCGCTCAGGCGGCTATTGTTTTTAATACGGCGGCACTGTTCGTCGGACTCATTGCGGTGTTCCGCCTCCGAGGACAGGAACAGGAACCTCTGGCAGGCTATGATGTTTAATTGTCAGCCCATAACTTTTTCTGTTTGTCGGACGGATGTGAGGGATCCGCAGCCCGATAGATTTGATGTGGAGCGACAGGGTGAGAAAAACATTTATCGCAACAGGCCCGTGGTGCAGGATGCGGTTGGAAAACGAATGTCGGGGGGTAGCATGATAGATGATCCGTTAGTAAGTATTATTGTCCCTGTATATAACCGAGAAAATTATATTAGTGCATGTTTACGGAGTGCGCTTGATCAAACCTATCGTAATATCGAAGTTATTGTTGTAGATAATGACAGCTCGGATTTGACATGGGAAATTGTCGGGAAAATCGCCACTCAAGATCTGCGGGTTCGGCGGTTCAAAAATGAGATCAATATGGGACCTGTCCGGAACTGGGAGCGGGGCCTAACCGAGGCAAACGGTGTATTTGCGATGTTTCTCTGGTCGGATGACCTGATCGCCCCGACATTTGTATCTAAGACCGTTCCGTGGCTGCTACAGAATTCTGAAGCAGGGTTCGTTTTTACAGGACTCGAGGTGTTTTTCGACAATCATCGGTATCGAGATGCGGTTTATCGGATCGGCCCGTCAGGGTTTTATCCGTGCAGCATTTACCGTCAAGGCATACTAGCAGATCTTCGTTTCCCCCCTTCTCCCGGGTGCGCGCTTTTCCGTCTCAGCGATTTGCGCCGGAACCTGACTCTGGTGATACCTAACAATCAGAACATTGATCTGACCTCCCGCGGCGTCGGTGCAGATCTTTTGTTTTATCTCAAAACGACACTGGATTATCCGATGTTTGTTTTTATCGATGAAAACCTCGCTTTTTTTCGCAGTCATGCCGGATCTATAACCAAGGCATCCCAGACGGGGGCGGTTCCGTTGCTTTATGCTCTCACGAAGACTCAATTCCTTGAAAGCGCCGCTGTATCCGATCAGGAAATGTCTCGGCATAATGCGTTCTTGTTTTTGCTGGTCGCGCGATTCCGAAACAACACGCTTGGATTTCGCAGATGCAGAGATTTTTACTCCCGGGCTAGGCAGGATTTGTCCGTCGATTGGGGGTATATGCTGTGGATCGCTGCCCGGTATATTTGTCATGAAATGTTCAGAATATTGCAGAGGGGCAGGTATGTTTTTAGAAAGAGACGAGAGTCTGACTTGCTGTAGATAGGGGTTCGCTGAAAAAGGTTACGTCCGGATAGTTTCGGAGATGGAGTGGGTTTTGTATGAAGAAAACAAACAATCAGAAGCTGTTGCTTGCGTGTATCTTTGTGGCGGTGCTGTTTTGTCTGCTGTTTAATAAATTCTTATTTGGGTCGGCTGTGCTTATGGCGACTGATCCGGTCGTCAGCGCGTCGAACAAAAGCGCCTCCGAAGTATTGAGTGAAACAGTTGCCAACTGGGACTCCGGCGTTTTGCTTGGCGGGGCACGAGGGAGTGCAACTCAAATTGCCGGTTTATTGCAGGGAGTTCTAAGTGGGGTGCTTTGGAACAACGTAATTTACGGTTTGGCTTGTTTAGCGGCCTCTTTCGTTTTTCTGATCGGATTCGGTAACGGTAAGAAGCTCAATCTGTGGGCGGTGCTATGCGGCGTTCTGGCCGCGTTTTGGCTGGGGAGTAATTTCACGCTGATTTATGCGGGGCACGGTCAGAAGCCTTATGTGGTTCTTTTTTTTGTTTGTTCTGTTCTAAGCGCCGGAGTGCCGTCATGGCGCGGCGGTTTGCTGTGGGGTGGATTTTTCGGACTAATGTTTGCTCAGCAACCGGACGTGGCGATGTTTTTTGCGTTCTTTGCAGGCGCGCATCTGATTTTCTCTCTCTGGCGACGTGAAGGATTTAAACCGTTCAAATGGCTCAAGGTGCTGGCTCCGGCGGCAGTAATCGCATTTTTGTTTGCCAGCGGTCCGTTGCTTAGCGGTTACAAACTGAATGTCAAAGATACTGTGCAGGCGCAAACCGAAACTCCGCAGGCAAAGTGGGACTACATCACTCAGTGGAGCTTTCCTCCCGATGAGGTGATATCTCTCATTGCCCCTGGATATCACGGTTGGCGTAGCGGCGAACCCGCCGGCCCGTACTGGGGGCGCACCGGGCAGTCCGCTGGATGGGATCAGACGCATCAGGGCTACATGAATTTCATGATGGAAAGCGCCTATATCGGTTTTATTCCGGTCGCCTTCGCGCTGTTCGCGCTCTTTTCCTGTCGCCGTTCGCCGCATCGCGCCGAAATCATTTTCTGGGGAGGCGCGGCGGGCATCGCGCTGTTGCTGGCCTTTGGGAAATACACGCCGCTCTATTCGCTCTTCTATCACCTGCCGGTCGTCAACAACATCCGCAACCCGAATAAATTTTTGCAGATCTTTCAGGTCGCGCTGGCGATTCTGACGGTCTATGGAGCCGATAGGCTCCTGAGTGGCGAGTGGCGGGTGGCGAGAGGCCAAACACTAAAGTCGAAAGTCGAAAGTCGAAAGTCGACAAATGCCGACCTCCGTCTTCCGTCTTCCGTCCTCTGTCCTCCGTTCTCTGCCCTCTGTCCTCCGTCTTCCGTCCTCCGAACCTTCTTCTGGTTCACCGCCGTGGTTCTTGGCGTTCTGGTGGTTTGTGCCTTGAGTGCATCCATAAACCGCTCGGCAGGTATTGCGGATTTTACGGCGCAAGGCTGGCCGGCAGACGCCGCGAGGGTGATCGTCTCCAATCAGGTTAAAGCGCTTTGGCATACCTGCTTTATGGCGGCAATTGTCGCAATGGTTTTTGCCGTGTTTACGTTTCCAAGGCTTGGGAAAGCACTTCGATGCCAAAGGTGGATCGCTGCGGGGCTGGTTCTTTTGATTTTCGTCGATGTGCTGGCTCTTTCAAAGCATTACGTCAAGGAGATGCCGCGCAGCTTTATTCAGGCCAATGCCCTGACCGGCTTTTTAGAAAAGGATCTCGGCATACAGCGTGTCGCGCTGCTCAGCCAACAGGGGATTTATGGACTATGGGCAACTTACTTGTTGCCCTACAACCGTATCCCCACCTTTAATTTTTCTGACATGCCGCGCATGGCGAAGGATTATCAGGTATTTCTTGCCGCAGGGTATCGTGACCCGTTGAATATGTGGAGGTTTTCTTCTGTAAAGTATCTGTTGGCACCGTCCGCAGTTGAAAAGAAGCTTCTTGCAGCTAACTGCCGGAAAGTGTTTGCCTATAATGTCTTTCAAACTCTGGACGGCGGCTACGGAATTGTACCGGACATGAATGGTTCGTATGCCGTTTTTGAGCTTTTGGGGACACTTCCACGCTATGCTCTTTTTGCCGGCAGCCGAAAGGGATCGGATGAACTGGCGCTGAACCGTTTGGCTGACTTCAGCTCGGTCACTATTCCACTGGAGTCTTCGCTGCCTGAGCTGAATGGAAGCGGGCAAACCGGTGAAGTGGATATTCTTACATATCGTCCCGGAAAAGTGAGGTTGCGTGTGAGAACAGGTGTTCCTGCGATTCTTCGTTGTTCGGAGAAGTATGATGTCGACTGGAAAGCTTCTATCGACGGAACCCCGGTTGTAGTGGAACGGGTTGATTATCTTTGCCAGGGAGTTGCAATTTTTTCCGGCGAACATACGGTGGAACTCCGGTATGCGCCATCGCGTCTCTTTTTCTATATGCAGTGCGCCGGGTGTTTGATTCTTTTTGCGGTGCCGCTTTCTCTGTTTTTCCGGCGGAAGGATGGCTATGTTGCGAATTAATGTTGTTTATCAGAACAACAATATGCCAGCAGATATTTTGCCGCCGATTGAGGCGTCAGACAGATCGTATGTTGTGACGTGGAGCCGCCGTCCGCAATCAGGTTCCGATGCGGTGGTCTATTTCAACCATTACACCTACAGTCGTCGTACTCATGATCGGATTTGCCCGGATGCATTCAGAATTCTCTACATGTATGAGCCGCCCGCCATCG
>CAZSSI010000069.1:0-7622 GCA_964609345.1 uncultured Verrucomicrobiota bacterium
CAGACTTCAAGTCCGCCGAGGCCGTGCTCCTTCAGTTTTTTGACAAGACGGCGCATGGCGCGCGTGGTGAGTTTCATTTGTCCCGGGTGAGCGATCACCGCCACGCCGCCCGCCTTACGGATTAATTCCACACACGCTTCCGGAGTCAGACGGCGACGATCGACATAGGCGGCTTTCCCTTTACCGAGAAGCTGCTGAAAAATTTTATCCTTATGTTTAAAGTGTCCCTTCTCAATCAGCGCGGCGGCAAAGTGCGGCCGACCGACCACGTCATCACCGGCGTGTTTACTCACATCCTCATGCGTAAGGTTATATCCAAGCCGGTTAAGTTTTTCCAATATCTGGACGTTCCGCTCGGTACGCCCTTCCCGCACCCACTGGAGCGCCGCTTGCAGTTCCTCATCGGATGGATCAAACAGATAGCCGAGAATGTGAAGGGTGATTGCGCCAAATTCCGCGCTGAGTTCGATGCCGGAAACGGTTTGAACAGAAGTTTTCGCTCCGGCGGAAAAAAAGCGTTCCAGCCCATCGGTGGTGTCGTGGTCGGTTAAAGCCAGAGCGGAAAGCCCGGCTTGCTCCGCGAGCGTCACGAGTTCTTCAGGCGTGCTGGTTCCGTCAGAAAAAATAGAATGGCAGTGCAGGTCGATCATTTGAATCAATGGAAAGCGTTGTTCGTCCAGATCCTTTCCATTCTCTTTCGTTTAAATTTTCCAATATTTCCTATTAGGCATCAGAGGCGGTTTCCGCTAAGTTCCCGAGGAATTTAATCGGTTTACCAACCCCAAACGATCAAAAGGAGTAAAAATGGATATCAAGCTGATTGCCAACACAATTCGCGGGCTTTCAATGGACGGTGTGCAGGCCGCCAATTCAGGCCACCCCGGCATGCCGATGGGCATGGCTGATGTCGCCGCCGTTCTTTGGACACAGTTTCTCAAGCATAACCCGCAGAACCCGCAATGGGCCGACCGCGACCGCTTTGTTCTGTCTGCCGGTCACGGATCCATGCTGATCTACAGCCTGTTACACCTCGCAGGCTACAATCTGCCGCTCGAAGAATTGAAAAAATTCCGCCAGTGGGGCAGTAAAACTCCCGGCCATCCGGAATACGGCCACACCGTTGGTGTCGAAACCACGACCGGCCCGCTCGGCCAAGGTTGCGGCAACGCGGTCGGCATGGCGATTGCCGAAAAAATGCTGGCCTCACGCTTCAACAGCAAGTCGCACAAACTGGTAGATCATTATACCTATGTCATCGCCAGCGAAGGTGAATTCATGGAAGGCATCTCGCACGAAGTGTTCTCGATGGCGGGCAATCTTGGACTAGGAAAATTGATTTTATTCTACGACCAGAACTTCATCAGCATCGAAGGCGACACGCATATCACCTATACCGATGATGTGAAGAAGCGTATGCAGGCTTATGGCTGGCACGTTCAGGAAATCAACGGTCACAACACCGATGAAATCGCCGCGGCCACCAAAGCCGCGCAGGCACAAACAAAGAAGCCGTCGGTTATCATCTGTAATACGACCATCGGCTTCGGCGCGCCGAACAAGGCTGGCTCGCACGATTGCCATGGCGCGCCGCTCGGCGAAGAAGAAGTAAAACTCGCCAAAGCCAATCTTGGCATTTCGGCTGAAAAGTTTTTTGTCCCTGAAGAAGTGCGAACCGCTTTTGCTCAAGTCGCCAAAAAGAACGCCGCGATTGAAGCGGAATGGAACGCAACCTTCGCCGCCTTCGAACAGGCTAAGCCGAAAAAGGCCAAGGAATGGGCCGCCTGCCTCAGCGGTGAACTGCCGGCCAACCTCACCAAAAAGATTACGGACTTCGAACCCGGCACATCGATCGCTACCCGTGCGGCGTCAGGCAAGGTTCTGCAGGATCTCGCTAAGGCCGTTCCGTACCTCGTCGGCGGATCAGCCGATCTCGCGCCGAGCAACAACACCTATTTAAAAGATTTGGGCGACATCAGTAAAAAATCCTTCAAGGGTCGTAATTTCCATTTTGGTGTCCGCGAACTGGGCATGGGTGCCATCATGAACGGCATACAGGTGCACGGTGGTTTCCGTATTTACGGCGCCACCTTCCTGGTGTTTGCCGACTATGTCCGCCCGACTACTCGCGTCGCAGCGCTAATGAACCTGCCGGTCATTTACGTCTATACGCACGACAGCTTCTATGTCGGCGAAGACGGTCCGACTCATCAGCCGATCGAGACGCTGATGAGCCTGCGCATAACACCGAACGTCACGGTCATCCGTCCATCCGATGCGACGGAAACCAAGTGCGCATGGATTGCCGCGCTCGAAAACAAAACCGGCCCGACCGCCCTGCTCCTCACCCGCCAGAATTTGCCGATCTTCGACCGCAAAGAACTGGCTCCGGCCTGCAATCTGAAGAAAGGTGCCTACGTCATCTGGGAAAGCGCCAAGAACGGCCATGACATTCTGATCATGGCGAGCGGCTCGGAAGTTTCTATCGCTCTCGAAGCTGGCAAAAAACTCGCCGCTGAAGGCAAAGCCGTCCGGGTCGTCAGCTTTCCGAGCTGGGAGCTATTCGAAAAACAGGATATCAGCTACAAGGCCTCCGTTTTTCCCGCTGAGTGCACACGCCGACTTTCAGTCGAAGCTGGCGCGACGCATGGCTGGGAAAAGTATATCGGAGCAAACGGCCGTATGATTGGCATCAACCATTTCGGTGCTTCTGCTCCGGCGGGAACGCTGGCAAAAGAGTTCGGAATTACCGCCGACAATATCTACAAAATAGCCAAAGAAATGCTGGTGTAGTGTACATCCTTACAGCATCAAAAGCTCACCCATCGGGTGAGCTTTTTTGTTTTTGAACTGTGAAAAAATAACTTTGACGTTAAAGTTAACCCCGTGAGGAGAAAGATTGTTATGGAACGGGCTGTTGCAGATTTGTCAGCACATGGTAAAGAAGTTCCCGAAGAGCTTCGTCACGTCCTTGTTTCACTGGGGAGAGGATTAGGAACCGTAGCCGTCTATGGAACCGGACACCCCTCAGTGGAACAAATCATCGATAAAACGTATGAGGACCTGCAGGCCGCTTTGAAGAGCCGGAGAATGATTACAATCGGTACCTTCAACGGCACTCTGACAGTTGATGATGAGCCGGTTCGTACTCGGGATGTGCCAATGCGCACGCTCGAAAAACGACTAGTTGCCATGCGAGTCTCCCATTTGGCACTCACACGGGGTCTCACCCAGAATGAATTAAGAAAACTTCTGGTCGCACTTTGCGCGCCTAGCGACAAACAGCTGAAAGAAACTCTCTCGGATACCGGATTTGAACACGTCAAAATGGAAGATGTGAAATATGTAGCATTGCGTGACGGCGAGCAGAAAATGGGTAAGGGCGGCAGAGGAAAAAGAAGTCATGTTTCCGATATAGGCGACAGTGATACAGCCCAGGTGAAAGTCAGTCAGATTGTCGCCTTTCTCAAAGGAGAAGCCTCTGTCGATGCGACCGGTGAAGTAAAAAAAATACTCTCCGATCCTGAGCGGCTTGGACAAATGATCATGGAGGCGGCGACGGTTCGGCAGGTGTTGGATCCTGCCTGCGACGGAGAATCTCTGGCGGATATTGTGATCGGCTGTTTACGCCGCACCTACGGCGGGTTGCGCAAGGAAGCAGAGTTCCAAACTACGCAAGGGAAAGCCAATCTAACCAAAGCCATGATGCTGCTTGAAAAAAATGTGCTGGATAAAATTCACGCGGCACTTGGCGTACAGCATCCGGAAATCGATCGGCGCATATTTGATGCGATTCGTGAGATGGAAGAGGAACAGCAGTTTGAAATGCTGACTGCCCACTATTTCGATCAGCGTCGAAAGCTGGAAAGAGTTGAAGAAAAACTCATACAGAACATTCAAAGACTGGGTGCAGAAAATGCCCGGGAGCAAATAGGTGCTTCGGACATTCCTCTTAAAGACTGGCAGCGACTGATGGTCAAGGCGGGTGTTGAAACCGCACTGGATAACGGCGCTATTTGTGGCGCGGGTGGCATGGACATAAGCGCACTCGCGGTTGTCCTTGAAAAGCTCGGAGGGCTGATGCAGCTCGACGTCACGAATCTGACACAAATTAAGACCACTGTGACGGATACGCGCAACGGACTTAACACCTACGCCGACCGAATTGAATCACGAATCCATGAACTCGAGGGCCAGATTAAATTGGGAAATCGGCCGGGACGGACTGTAGAAGACCATGCCGACCACTTAAGCCGCGAAGAACTGATGGAAGAAGTTTCTAAGCTTACCCTTTCCCTGCTTCAGCCGCTGACGGTCGTTAATGCATCCATTGAGGCATCCATGCGCCACGCCGAAAAAGAGGCTCAAGTTGATCTTCTAGATCTGGCGTATGAAGGTGGGAAGCGAATGCAGTCTCTCACCAGACGTCTAATGATACTGGTCGGTTACCCATGCCTGGAAAATAAATCCGTTACCGTTTCAAACGTCGGCGAATAAACATAACGGTTGCAATCGCAACTACGGACAGAGAAATCAGCACCGGAAGAACAAGTCCGTGTTTCTTTTCCACCACAGGTTCGACAGCAACCACTTCCGGCACGGGTTCAATAACGACCGGTGGCGGTGGAGGCGGAATTCGGGCAAAGCCCTTCTCAATCAGCTCAGCGGCTTTGGCATCGCGAACTTTTTTGTCTTTACTGCCCAAAACTACCGCAATCACGCGCTGTCCATTGCGCAGAGCGGTGGCCGTGATGGAAAAACCAGCTTCGGAGAAATAACCGGTCTTGAGACCGTCACACCCCGGCACCACGCCAAGCAGTTTATTTGAACTTGTCAGCTGAACCGGATTGCCTTCGCGGAAATTACGGGTCGAAATTGAAGTATATTTCAGTGTCTCGGGATATGCGGTAAGCAGAGCTTTGGCCAGTAAGGCCATATCCAGCGCAGAACTCACATCCTCTTGCCCCAGTCTGGGCGGAAGACCGTGTACGCTATGGAAAACCGTGTTGCGCAAACCAAGTTCGCGTGCCTTTGCATTCATCCGTGCAATGTGGGCCTCACGGCTGCCGGAAGCGCGGATTGCCAGTGCTGCTGCGGCATCATTTGCCGAATGGATCACCATGGCATAAATCAGTTCTTCAAGAGGGAAGACCTCGCCTTCTTTCAACCAAACCTGACGTCCGCCGACCTGCGCCACTTCACGGGCAACGGTCACCGGCTCGTTCAATTGCAACTTACCGTTCTTTATATCGTCAAAAATCAGAAATAGACTCATCAGCTTCACCATGCTGGCGGGATAAGCGATGGCTGAGGCGTGGTCTTCCTGCAAAATCATACCAGTGGTCGCATCAATCACTACAGCACTGTAATATGGATCGCAGGAAATCGTGTTCGGGTTCTTTTTTGCCGGGGTTGCCGGTGCAGGAGCAGTTGTGTGTTTTTTCGCAGGGTTTGCTTTTGCAGGCGTGGCGGCTTGAGTATAGGCTGTTGCGGTAAGCAACGTAAGACCCGCGAGTAGAAATTTTAGATATTTGGAAGACATTAGAACGCTCCTTCAGGTTGATGGCGTGGGAAGGTAGCAGAAGCACGGCGGCGTGCGAAGGAATTTCGTTAAGCACCTTTTCGAACTTGGAACTTGAAACCAAAAGCAATCCCCACTTAACTGCTCGTCTATGCACGGGACGCCTATATCTGTAACAGAAGCTGCGAAATCGCTAACCGGTCTTTATTCGACCGGATCTGAAGACCGTCCGGAAAATGTACTCTGGAATTATCCAGCCGCCTGTCGCATAGTTGAGGCTCTCAAAATCCTCATCCATGTGATGTTTCCCGGCATGTACTCTTCGGAAGAAGAGGATCTCGGAACGTATTTCGGAAAACAACTCACGGAGGTTTCGCGACTTCTCATGCCGGAACTCGAACGCGCCGTTCCGTTCCGCTGGCAGTCGGAATCGGCTCGCCGTTCCGGTATTCCGTCTCTGCCGGATGTTCCTGCTGAAGCCCGCCGGATTCTGGACGCGTTTCTAAAGCAGTTGCCGGATGTTCGCTCCATGCTGATTGACGATGTAAAAGCAGCCTATGATGGCGACCCGGCGGCACTAAGCTATGCTGAAGTAAAACTCGCCTATCCCGGTCTGCTGGCGGTCACTTCACACCGTATCGCGCATGAGCTTTACCGGCTCGATGTGCCGATCATTCCGCGCATCATGAATGAATGGACACATGCCAAAGCTGGCATCGATATTCATCCTGGCGCCACCATCGATCGCGGATTCTTTATCGATCACGGCACCGGCGTTGTCATCGGCGAAACAGCGAAGATCGGCCGCAGTGTAAAAATTTATCAAGGTGTTACGCTTGGCGCAAAAAGCTTCCCGCTGGATGAACACGGCAATCCGATTAAACACATTCAGCGCCATCCGACCGTTGAAGATAACGTCATTATTTACGCCAACGCCATCGTGCTGGGCGGCAAAACCGTCATTGGTCATCACTCGGTTATCGGAGGCAATGTCTTCCTGCTCGACAGCGTTCCTCCACATAGTTTTGTGACTAAAACCGGTGCCGGAGTTGCTGTCCGGACGAAAGATTCTGACGGACTGCTGGGCGGGCTTGGAATCTAACGTTAAAAAGTAATTTAAAAGCTGGACTCACCCCAACCCCTTACCTATATTTCTGCGCTTTTACGTACCACTTTGAGGAGCACACTATGCCGAAACAGAAAACCAAAAAGACTGCGGCCAAACGTTTTAAGAAAACGGGAACCGGCAAACTGAAATATTCCCACATGGGAGGCAGCCACATCCTGACCGGCAAGAGCCGCAAGCAGAAACGCCGTCTTGGCGGAACGAATCTCGTCGCAGCCACGGACGAAAAACGCATCTCACGAACCATCCCCTACGCTTAATTTAAGGAGTATAATATGCCAAGAGCCACAAATGCCCCGGCCTCGCGCCGCCGTAGAAAAAACCGTCTAGACCTCGCTAAAGGATTCTACGGTAACCGCAGTAAACTTTTCCGTATGGCTACCGAAGCGGTAGACCGCGCTCAGGCGATGGCCTTCGTTCATCGCAAACAGAAGAAACGCAACTTCCGTCGCCTCTGGACCGTGCGTATCAACGCCGCCTGCAAAGCCAACGACATCAGCTATAGCCGCTTTATTGAAGGCTTAATTAAAGCAAATATCACCCTGAACCGCAAAATGCTTTCCGAAATCGCCATCTATGACGAAGCCGGTTTCATTAAACTGATTCAGTCCGCTAAAGCCGCACTTGCTTAACGTGTTTTCCGGCTGAACACAGAAAATCCCGACCGCACTGCGGCCGGGATTTTTTTATGTCTGTGCATCGAACTATTTTTTTTTCGAGCACCGCGCGAGTCATGGCTTCATAATTCTCAATCGAAATGTAATTCGTAATGGAATTGCCGCTACCCAGTGCATAGCCGCGACAACCATCGGTGCGTTCAATTATTTCGGCACTGCGTTGATAAAATTCTTCCGGTGTTGTAAACGCCGGTCGGCGTCTTGCAGGCATCGTCTGCCCAAATTTTACGCCCCATCCGCCGTGGTGAGCGCTCGTTCGCTCCTTACCCAATGACGGGTTAAAATCAAACGTGCAGAGCAA
>CAZSSI010000070.1:0-7306 GCA_964609345.1 uncultured Verrucomicrobiota bacterium
AATCTTGGCGCGTTGTTGCGTACTGCCGACGGTGCCGGTGCGGACGCGGTGATCGTATGTGACTCGGCGACCGATCTGAACAATCCGAATGTGATTCGTGCCAGCATCGGCACGTTGTTTTATCTGCCGGTGGCGGAGGCAACGACGGAAGAAACTCTCGGTTTTCTAAAAGAGAAGGGTATCAAAATTCTTTCCGCTGTACCGGATGCCGAAACGGTTTATACGAATGTCGATTTGACCGGGCCGGTTGCTGTCGTGGTTGGCGCGGAAGACAAAGGACTTTCCGATCAATGGAAAACGGCGGATGGTTTAAACGTAAAAATTCCAATGCTTGGTAAAAACGATTCGTTGAATGTCTCTGTTGCTGCGGCGATTCTGCTCTACGAGGCCGTTCGCCAGCGCAGTAAATGACCAGTACGAAAACGCAACGTCATTACAAGGATCAGCGCGGATAGCGGTCTTCGAGGGTCTTACGTCCGAATTCAGTCATCAGACTGTCACGGGAAGAGTCAGTTTTTATGGTCATCAGTACCTCGCGCAGGTTTTTAGGTCGCGGATAAAATGGTCGGGTCTTCAGGTGGAACGCGATCTCCGAGCGCGTTTTGAGTACAGCACTTGGTAAAAAACCCATGATCTCTTGGTTCGACTCTTGGCTTTCGTTTACTACCGTTTGTCGCCATTCTTCAGCAGTTTCCAGTACGGAGAGGGAGAATCCTATGCGACGTGTCGAAATGCCTGACTTGAAGTTCACGCCTTGGTTCACATGGGAAACACGGAGAAAGATGCCGTTGTGCGAAATGCCCGGTGTTTATCTTCTGGCTATTACCCGGAAGAATCTCGAAGGACAGGTAATTCAGTGGGCCGATGTTTCATATATTGGCATGACCAATTCACGCCAAGGCTTGGCCGGACGTTGGCAACAATTTTTCAACTCCATTCGAGGAAAACATGGACACAGTGGCGGCAATACAGTTTTTAGCGACCTCGGAGATTACAATTCTTGGCGCAAGAAACTATTTGTTGCCGCCATGCCAGTTAAGTGTGATGTCACGACGGCATCAGAGCAGGACTTAATCAAAATGGGGCAGGTCGCTTACCTTGAATATGCAGCTTTTGCGGCCTTTCGACGGCATTTCTCTGCCCGCGAAAAACCGCAATATAACAAACGGTAATTAAAGGGACCCCGATGAAACTTTTTGATGCCCACTGCCACTTGCAAGACGACGCGCTGTTTCCAGCCATTGGAAACGTGATGGAGCACGCTTCGGCGGTGGGCGTTGAGCGGATGGCCTGTTGCGGAACGTCGCTGGACGACTGGGAAAAAGTTCTTCAGCTGGCGGAGGAATTTTTAAGCATTAGAAAAAAAGATGGGTGCAGGCTCCGCCTGCTTCCAATGATCGGAATTCATCCGTGGTTTGTTTCAGATAGTTGGAATGGACAGTTCCAAACTTTGGGAAAACTTTTGCGCGATCATCCCGAAGCGGGAATTGGTGAAACGGGGCTGGATTTTTCCTCCTTCGCTAAAGCTACGGCGGACAGGCAAGAACGTTTCACGAATCGTGCGGAGCAGGAGGCGAGTTTTGCGGCGCACCTTGATCTGGCACGCGAGTTGAACCGTCCAGTCGCGGTTCATTGCGTGCAGGCCTGGGGGCGGCTGATCGAAATTCTACGCCAGCATCCAGCACCAAAAATTATGTTGCACGCGTTTGGCGGCGCGGCGGAGCTGATTCCCGAATTGATTGATCTGAGTTGCTGGTTTTCGTTTTGCGGATCGGTGGCGAATCCGAACGCCAAGCGGATTCGGGCGGCGGCAATCGCCGTGCCGGTAGACCGTCTGCTGATTGAAACCGATTCGCCGGATTTTACGCCGCCGGGTTGCCAGCCGCCCAACGAATCAGCCAATTTGGTGCAGGTCGCCAAAATCGTGGCGGAATTGCGCGGTAGTTCGCCTGATAAGTTAGCCGAACTGACGTTTGCCAATGCCACACGTTTTTTCGCATCTGTCTAGTTGCGGATGGTTGCAGATTTCGCATATAGTGCGCCCCCTTATACGGAGGATGCCTTTATGAGCCATGAGATCATGACGATTGAAGAGGTTGCTGAATACCTGCGTGTGTCAGAACGAACTGTTTATGACTGGGCGCAGAAAGGGCAATTGCCCGGCGGTAAGCTGGGTACGACCTGGCGCTTCAAGCGCAGTGATATCGAAATCTGGGTAAATCGCCGCATCGGAAATTCAGCCGCGCCTGTTGCTCCGATTTCTCCAGGCATGGAAATGCTGAGCCGGGCTCTTTCACCGGAACGAGTTGTTTTCTTTGACACAAACCAAAAAGCCGCCGCGCTGAAAACACTGTGCGCCGCGATCGGCACTTCGATGCTTGTTCACGACGAAGCCGCGCTGGAACAGGCGATTTTTCAGCGCGAGGAGCTGATGAGCACCGGAATCGGCTTTGGCGTTGGCGTGCCGCACGTTCGGTTGGCTTCGGTAGATGATCTGGTCATGGCGCTTGGCATCGCCCGTAAGCCGCTGGACGACTATTCTTCGCTCGACCAGACTCCGGTTCAGATTGTGTGTATGGTGGCGGCTGGCGGAACGCAGCACCCACAGTATATCCGCGCGCTTTCGTCGATCAGTTCCCGTCTCAAAGACGAAACGGTGCGCAAAGCTCTGATCTCGGCAACCGACGCGGTTTCCGCATATAAAATCTTCGTTGGCGAAGTGTCTGCCTAACCTTTACGGCGACCGCCACTGCCCGATTTTTTCCAATATTCGGAAAAACTTAAAACGGGGTGGACATCCTTTTTTTTTTGGCTATGGTATCCGTCTCTTTTGCGCTGTGGTGGGGTACCGAAGTGGCCAAACGGGGCAGACTGTAAATCTGCTGGCTCTGCCTTCGAAGGTTCGAATCCTTCCCCCACCACCAACTTTCGCTTTGCGAAGGTTGTCATGCCGACTTGTCCGCCGTAGCTCGCAGAGCGGAGGAGGAAGCCTTGGCGAAGGCGGACATGTCCACTCGTCGGCTACGGCTTGGCAGGCCGAGTGCCGCGTTGAAAGCGAGTAAAACAAGTCAGAATCCCCGTTCGTAAAGAGCGGGTTTTTTTGTTAGTCTATACGTGATGAAAAATGATCCACAGTTTGATTTCTGGTACGCGGTCAATAACACCGAAGTGATTTCGGTGCCGGAACGACGTCTTGAAACGTTTGGCGCTACGATGGTGAATTATCATCTGGTTACCGAGCTGATGGATTCCGTCAATAAAGTCCGGGTGCGCGAAGGGAAGTTGAAAGCCTTTCGTCCGGAAATCATCACACCGCAATCCATCGATGAAATGATGCTCGAAGGCTTTGGCAACGAAGCACGCAACTACGCCGACTGGTTGCACAAAAACGCGCGGGAAATGCAGATTCTCAAGTATGGTTTCAAAGTGCAGAAACAGGAAGTGAATGACTACATCCTGAGCGATCCTCTCCAAATTGTTGTCGATCGCGTTAAAGATGAAGTCGCTGACCGTGCTGATCCGCTGGGTGCTGTGCTGGTCGGCGTGGATCGTCCGTGGGAAGTCTGTCTGTTGAAACTCATGGTGGAGCTGGTACAGCATTCCGCGCCGGGCAATATTCAGGATATCCGCCAGCAGCAGCGTGACCATAAGGCGCAGTTGCATCAAAGCATCGAAAAAGCATTTCTCGATGCCTCGCGCGACGCGACTAAGGTGCCGGAACTGGCCGATTTGCTCCGTCGCAACGGCCTTTTCGAGCGCTACGAAGACCGCTTTTTCGCCGCCGTGCGCGCTTCGAAATAAAAACCGTTTCCGTGCATTGACACACCTAGGTGAGTTCTATACTTTCTCGGTTCACTTTTCGGGCGTTTAGCTCAGTTGGTTAGAGCGCTTCCTTGACATGGAAGAGGTCTGGAGTTCGAGTCTCCAATCGCCCACCACTCGCTTTCGCGGCGAGTCGCCGCTGAACGTCTCAGCTGCTTTTATTCCGGATGACGGCTATGAGTTTTGAACAGGAAATTGCCAAGCGGCGAACGATTGCGATTATTTCGCACCCGGACGCCGGTAAAACAACGCTGACGGAAAAGCTGCTGCTCTACGGCGGCGCCCTTCAGCTGGCTGGTTCTGTGACGGCACGCAAAACGCAGCGGGCGACGACCTCCGACTGGATGGAGTTGGAACGTCAGCGCGGAATTTCCGTCACCTCGACTGTGCTTCAATTCGAATATCGCGGAGTTTGCATCAACCTGCTCGATACGCCCGGTCACCGCGATTTTTCCGAAGATACTTATCGTGTGCTGATGGCCGTGGATTCGGTGGTGATGGTAATCGACGCGGCGAAGGGGATTGAAAGCCAAACGCGCAAGCTGTTTGAAATCTGCCGGATGCGCGGCATCCCGATTTTTACGTTCATGAACAAACTCGACCGGCCGTCACGCGATGCGCTGGTTTTGATCGATGAATTGGAGCAGACGCTGCAACTGCGGGTCTGTGCGATGAACTGGCCGCTGGGCAACGGCCCCGATTTTCAAGGCGTCTATGACCGGCAGGCTAAACAGGCCCACTTTTTCGAACGCACCGCGCATGGAGCCTACCGCGCACCGGTGGCACTTCATGCGGTAACCGACTCGCAGGTGCGTGACCGGATGCCGGAAAATGTCTATGAAGCGCTGATCAACGAGCTGGACGTACTGGATACCGCCGGTGAAGTTTTTAATCTGCCAGAGGTTCAGGCCGGCGAACTTAGTCCGGTATTTTTCGGCAGTGCTATCAATAATTTCGGGGTTCAGCTCATGCTGGATGCGATTGTGGATTATGCGCCTGCGCCGCAACCGCGCTTTTCCGGCGCGGAAAAAATCCATCCGGAGAATCCGAAGTTTTCCGGCTTCATCTTTAAGATTCAGTCGAACATGGATCCGAAACACCGCGACCAGATCGCCTTCCTGCGCATCTGTTCCGGATGCTTCACCCGCGACATGCGCGTGACCCATTCGCGAACCGGCGAACTGGTGCGGCTTTCCAGTTCTCACCGGGTTTTTGCCCGCGACCGCGAAACGGTCGATACGGCTTATCCCGGCGACGTCATCGGACTGGTAGGGCACACCGGCTTTGGTATCGGCGATACGCTGACCGAAGACTCGGCGATCGTGTACCACGAAATGCCGCAGTTTGCGCCGGAGTGTTTTGCGATGCTCTACAACCCGGTTCCGGCGCAGTACAAACGCTTTCAGGCTGGCGTGAAACATCTTTTGCAGGAAGGCGCGCTGCAGTCGTTCCACTTTCCCGATCAGGCGCAGAACGCGCCGCTACTGGGCGCGGTTGGCGTGTTGCAGTTTGAAGTGTTCAAGTACCGGCTGGAAAACGAATACGGCGCAACCGCCCGGCTCGAACCGGCACCGTACAAAATTATCCGCTGGGTGGACGAAACCGGCGGCGCGGCTTCGGTCGTAACCGAATCCATGCTTCCGCCCAGTTGCCGTCTTCTGCTGGATTCATCGGATCGGAAAGTGATGCTGTTCGATTCCGAATGGATTGTGAAATTTTTCTGCGAACGCAATCCGGACGTCCGACTGCTGAATCTGCCTGCCGCCATTAAGCGTTCATCCGCCAACAAAACATAACGAGCCTCAACCGGCCGTGTGGATGGCTTTGCAGATTTCACACTTCGTTCCATCACAGCCGCGCGCCGAGCAATGTTCCCGGCCGTAGAGAATCAGCTGAATATGCAGCTTGTTCCACCGTTCCGGCAGAAATAGTTTTTTTAGATCGGCCTCGGTCTGCTTCACATTTTTGCCGCTCGTCAGATTCCAGCGCTGCGCGAGGCGGTGAATGTGCGTATCGACCGGAAACGCCGGAACGCCGAACGCCTGCGCCATCATCACCGCCGCCGTCTTATGTCCGACGCCGGGCAGTTTTTCCAATTCCTCAAAACTGTCCGGCACGTTGCCGCCGTGTTCGGCGACGAGCATTTTGGACATTTCATAAATCGACTTCGACTTGGTATTCGCCAGTCCGCAGGTTGCAATCAGCTTGCGGATTTTCTCCTGCCCGAGCTTTACCATTTTGGCTGGCGTGTTCGCTTTGGCGAACAGCGCAGGCGTCACCAGATTGACGCGCTTGTCGGTGCATTGTGCGGAAAGGATCACGGCAACCAGCAGGGTGTAGGCGTCGTTGTGATGCAACGGCACCTCGACGGCTGGATAAAGTTCATCCAGTTGGGTTACGATAAAATCTGCCCGGGCCTTTTTAGTTTTCATTCGCGCCGCATTCTAGAGTATCTTCGCGGCATGAAACGCCACAAATTCGTCAAATTGATGCTCGCGCGATCCAAAGAAAATTCCGCAACACGCGGCGAGGCATTTGCCCCCGCCAACATCGCCCTCTGCAAATACTGGGGTAAACGCGATGCCGATCTCAACCTGCCGGTTAATTCGAGCCTTTCCATTTCGCTCGGTAAACTCGGCACGCACACCGTCGTGAAATTTGCCAAAACCGCCGACAAAATTTTCCTGAACGGCAAACCGGCACCCGCGGACTTCGCCACCCGTCTTTCAAAATTTATGAATCTATTTCGCGCCGAAGGACAGTTTTTCGAAGTGCGGACCAAAAACAACATTCCGACCGCCGCCGGATTGGCGTCGTCGGCCTCCGGCTTTGCCGCGCTGGTCAAAGCACTCAATCAGTTGTTCGGCTGGGGATTTAATCCGCGCGAACTCTCCATGCTGGCGCGGCTTGGCAGCGGCAGCGCTTCCCGCTCGCTCTACGACGGCTTCGCCGTCTGGCATGCCGGTGTCCGCGCCGACGGCATGGACAGCTACGCCGAAGGATTTTCGAGTGATTGGAAAAATCTGCGCGTCGGCATTCTCGAAGTTTCCAAGACAAAGAAAAAAACCGGCTCAACCGACGGTATGAACCGCACGGTTGAAACGTCGGAACTGTACGAAGCATGGCCCGCGCAGGCCGACTGCGACTTCGACGAACTGCGTACCGCCGTTGCCGCGCAGGATTTCACTTTGCTGGGTGAGACTGCCGAGAACAACGCGCTCGCCATGCACGCCACCATGCTGGCCGCCTGGCCGCCGCTCTGCTACTGGAAGCCGCAGACGCTCGCACTGATGCAGAAAGTCTGGCAGGCGCGCGAAGACGGTCTGGAACTCTATTTCACTATGGATGCCGGCCCGAATCTGAAACTGCTCTTCCTGAAAGAAAATCAGGCCGCTGTAAAAGCGCTGTTTCCCAAAGTCCAGATCGTCAATCCGTGGGGCTAGGAAATAATCAATAAACAATGCTCAATGTGCGATTTACAGGT
>CAZSSI010000071.1:0-4877 GCA_964609345.1 uncultured Verrucomicrobiota bacterium
ACAACCCCGCGGTGGGATTCCACTACGCCGCGGGCGGCTTCACCAAGTCGGGTGCGAACCAAAGAATCGCCCAGCAGTTCGCCAACCGTTTCTTCCAGCGCCTGAACATCAGCAACCTGCCGGATGGCGTTTACCGAAAGAAAGTCATCCATCACCGCCGGAAAGTTTTCCATGTTCGGGCCGACGACCACCGCTTTACCAAACAGCGCCGGCTCAATCGGGTTCTGTCCGCCATGTTCACAGAGACTCTTGCCGACAAACACCACATCGGCGGCGGCGTAAAAGCTCATCAGCTCGCCGGTCGTGTCCACAATCAGCACATCGGACTTCGCCGCGCCGCCCGCCATCTGACTGCGCAGTACAAGCGAAAGACCCTGTGACCGGACATCCCCTGCCACGTCATTGCGCCGTTCGGCATGGCGCGGTACCAGTACGAGAAAAAGTTCAGGATGCTGTACGCGCAGCGTTTTATAAATTTTACAAAGAGCTTCTTCTTCGCCCGGCCATGTCGAACCGCCGAGTAGAATCAGCGCATTTCCCGGAACCGCAATCTTCTTGAGCACGGCACGGGCTACAGCTCCGGCAGTCGCTTCCGGCGGCGGCAGATCATACTTGGCTGTTCCATGCGTTTTCACCGTCTCTGGCCGCGCGCCCATGGCGATAATGCGTTCGGCGTCCTGCCGTCCTTGCACACAGACCGGATCGATCAGTGCCAGTAACCGACGGGTGAACGGCCTCACCTTCATATAGCCTTTGAATGAAAGGTCGGAAATGCGTCCGTTGATCAGCGAGACCGGAATGCCGCGTTTATGCGCCTGCCGGACGAGGTTCGGCCAGAACTCGCATTCAACCAGAATCAGCTTGAGCGGGTTGATCTGATCGTACACGCGGTGCATCACCCACGGCAGATCGACCGGAAAATAAATCAGCACGTCGCGGCGATCCATCTGCTTTTCTGCCAGCGCGTGGCCAGTAGAGGTGTTGGTACTGACGACGAACAGTGCTTCGGGATGCGCCTTGCGGTATTCTTCTATAAAGCGCAAAGCCACAAACAGCTCACCGACGCTGACGGCGTGAATCCAAATACGGCGACCTTCCGACAGCCGTTCCGCCGTACCATGGCCATAAATTCCGAGCCGCTGTTCAAAATGCTTTTTATAGCCGCCGCGCCGGATCATGCGCGAAACAAACTTCGGCAGCATCAGCAGGAACACGAGAGGAAAAAACAGGTTATATAAAAACCAAATCATAGGCATTTAGGATTTTGGATTGATGATTTTCGATTTAAAACCGCTCTAATGTCCATATTCAAAGCCGTTCTGGCCAGTTCAATCTGCAATCGGCAATCATAAATCGTCATTGCCTAAGCCCGCGGATGCGCTTCCTCATAAACTCTCTTCAGTTTTTCGACCGAAACGTGGGTGTAAATCTGGGTGGTGGACAGACTGGCGTGGCCGAGCAACTCCTGAACACTGCGCAAGTCGGCGCCATTATCCAGCAGGTGCGTGGCAAAACTATGCCGCAGAGCGTGCGGGGAAATGGTCGGCTTAAGTCCGCAATATCCAACGTATGTCTTCAGCATCCGCTCAATGGAGCGCGCAGTGAGCGGCCCGCCGTGTTTATTGAGAAAAATGACGCGGCGCGGGTCGCCCTTCACGCCGAGCGACAGCCAGACATCCTGCCGCCACGCCAGCGCATTCTGCAACGCCCGCTCCGCCGGACGTCCGAGCGGACAAAGCCGTTCTTTTTTGCCCTTACCGAGCACACTGATAATGCCGGAAAGAATATCAATCCGGGATTCAGTCATCGTCACCAACTCGCCGATGCGCATACCGGTACTGTAAAGCACTTCGAGAATCGCGGTGTCGCGCACCGGAATATATTCCTGAAACAGGCCGAGCGGTTTTTCCGCCTCCGCCATGGCGTGCGGAGCCGCCAGCAACTGCTCGATTTCGTTCATCGAAAGAACGGCGGGCAGATAACTGCCTTTTTTCGGCAGATGCAGTCCGCTGAACGGATTGAGCGGTACATATTCTTCGCGCACCATAAATTTATAAAACGAACGCAGCGCCGAAAGCTTCCGGCTCGTCGTCGTCGGTTCCATTTCCAGCTTCTGGAAAAAGACGAGAAACTTGCGGGCGGTGAGCCGGTCGGCCTCTTTCCAGTTATACGGCGGCTTGGCCTCCTCGCCCCAAATCAACTCAATGAACTGCCGGATATCGATCAGGTAATTGCTAACCGTATGCTCCGAGGCGTTTTTCTCCCCTTGGAGGTATTTAACGAAATGCTCCACACAAGGATCGAGATCGATTTTCATTCGAAAATCTCCGGAATATTCAATTCTCAATGTTCAATACCCAACAGCCATTTCCAGCAATGAAAATTGCACATTGTGTATTGTATATTGCTTACTTCTTCACTTTCGGTTCAGGAAGACCGTACTGCTCGCGGAGAGAGTCGAAGTCCGGAATCTGCGCGGCGTAGCGGGAAACAATTTTCTTGAGTGCGGCGACCTGTTTTTCGGATAGCGCGCCCTTCGTTCCGAACTGTCCGGACAGTGATTCGTAGAAACTCTGGTCGTTGAACTCGCGCTTGCCGCGCATCACTGGCGGGTTCCACACCTGAATCGGCTTGAGCAGTTCGAGCAACGCGCCGGTCAGACCGGAATCCGCCGTTTCGGGCTTGGCGGTCATGTTGAGGTCGCCTTTAATCGCTTCGAAATCCGGAATTTGTTCGGAATATTTCGTCAGCACAGAATCCAGCGCAGCAAGCTGGCGTTCGCTAAGGTTGCGTCCGCCCTGCACCTGCTGACGCAACGATTCGCAGAACTTTTTGTCGTCGTAGGTTTTCTTGCCGACCTTGCGCGCTTCGGCGAACTGGACGCCCGCCAGCAATTCCAGCTTACGAACCGTTTCGCCGGAAGCCGCTTCCGGCTTTTCAAGCTTGAGCGCACTCACCTGATCGCCGCCGATCTGGCTCATGTACTTGCAGGCCAGATTATGAAGCATCTGCTGCTGCCGGGTCGTGATCTGCCCGTCCGCCGCGAATTTTTCGCGCACCGACTGCACCGTTTCGCTATCCGAATAGGTGCGGCGTCCGCGCTTGACCGGTTCCGTCCATTCCGTGACCTGTTCCAGCGCCGCAAGAATATTTTGAGTATCACCAGCGTCAGCCATGTCGCGGGCGCCTTCGAGCCAGATGAGAAACTGCGCGTAGAACGTCTGCATCATGTCGGCCCACTCGACGGAACCGTCCTCGATCCGGTCGAGCTTTTCTTCCATCTCGGCGGTGAACTTGACGTTGAAAAGCGGATCCAGTGCGCGGACTAGAAATTCGCAGACGCGCATTCCGGCTTCCGTCGGAACCAGCGAGCGCTTTTCTTTGGTGACGTATTCACGCTTGTCGAGCGTCGCCAGCGTTTGCGCATAGGTGCTTGGACGGCCAACGCCGTTTTCTTCCAGCGCACGGATGAGTGCCGACTCGCTGTAACGCGCTGGCGGCTTGGTGAATTTCTGTTCGCCGAGCCATTCGACGCAATCGAGCTTTTCGCCTTCGGTCAGCGGCGGAAGTTTGACTTCTTCGTTTTCATCCTCATCGTCCTCGTTTTTCTTATCAGCGGCCATTTCGATACCGCTGGCGCGCATGTAACCGGGAAAAATAATCTCCGAAGACGTGGCGCGAAACAGATAGACGTTGGTTCCGGCGGTCTCAATTTCCGCCGTGCGACGGGCGATACGCGAAGGCACCATCTGACTGGCGACAAAACGCTCCCAGATCAGTTTGTAGAGTTTCTGCTCTTCCGGCTTGAGATTGGAAAGGCTCTGCGGAGTCTGAGCGACATCCGTGGGACGAATCGCTTCATGCGCTTCCTGCGCATTGCCGCGGCTCTTGTAGAAGTTCGGCTTCTCGGGCAGATAGTCCGCGCCGTATTCCGCGGTGACGAATGCGTGACAGGCTTCCTGCGCGCTCTTGGCGATGTTGAACGAGTCGGTTCGCATGTAGGTGATCAACCCGTTTTCATACAAAGCCTGCGCGATACTCATCGTACGCGCCGGAGCAAATCCGCAGAAGCTGGACGCCGCCTGCTGAAGCGAACTGGTAATAAACGGCGCGCGCGCTTTGCGCTGAATTTCTTTTTCGATGATCCGTGCAACGTGCAGTGCGCTCGCTTCGAGCTCAGCGCGAACCTGCGCCGCCTGTTCGCTACTCTTGATCTCGGCCTTATCGCCATTGATCTGCGCCAGCTTGACGGCAAACGGATCGCGCGGATTCACCAGCTTCCGGACGTTGGCTCCGAGCATCCAGTATTCTTCCGGATTGAAATTTTTGATTTCATTTTCACGTTCGCAAACCAGACGGAGCGCCACCGACTGCACACGGCCTGCGCTAACACCGCCGCGAACCTGCTTCCAGAGTAGCGGACTGACTTTAAATCCGACCAGACGGTCGAGTACGCGGCGCGCCTGCTGCGAATTGACGCGGTTCATATTGATCACGCTGGGTTTGGAAAACGCCTCTTTGATGGCCGGCTTGGTAATTTCGTTATACGTCACGCGGCTGAATTTTTCCGGCGGAACGATTTTCTTGAGCAGTTCAAACAGGTGCCAGGCAATCGCCTCCCCTTCGCGGTCCGGGTCGGGCGCCAGAATGACTTCGTCGCACAGTTTGGCGGCGGCCTTCAGCTCGGTAATCACTTTGGCGCGGCCGGTCGTGTTGACATATTTCGGCTTAAACCCTTTTTCAACATCCACACCGAGTTCCTTCTGCGGCAGGTCTCGCACATGGCCCATCGATGCTTTGACGATATAGTCATCGCCCAGATATTTATTAATCGTCTTCGCCTTGGCGGGAGACTCTACGATGACCAGTTTTTTCAT
>CAZSSI010000071.1:4977-7276 GCA_964609345.1 uncultured Verrucomicrobiota bacterium
GGATAAAGCTGATCGATTGCCGCGCCGAGTACAGCGATTGTCCGGCCTTTGGCTTTGAGCGCGCCCTGATGCGCGGCGGTATCGATGCCGCGGGCCAGACCGCTCACGATCGTGAAGCCGGTTTGCGCCAGCTGGTAGGACAGCCGGTCGGCCGTGCTCAAGCCGTAGCTGGTACATTTGCGCGAGCCGACAAATCCCAGCGCGTGGCGGTCGCGCGGTTCAATTTTACCGCGCACATACAGCGCCAGCGGCGGGTCGTGAATTGTTTTGAGCGCGGCGGGATATTCGTCGTCGAGCGGCGTGATAATGCGGATTCCGAGTGCTCCAGCCTTTTCGATTTCCGCCAGCGGATCAACCTGCGAACGCTGGCTCAAAATGGAATCCGACAGTTTATCGCCGACTCGTTTCACCATCCGCAGATCGGAAACTTCCGGCTCGAACACCGCCTGCGGCGATCCCAGCGCATCAATCAAAGACCGAACCGTCACCGGCCCGATGCCTTCGATCATGTTCAGGGCAATATACGCTTCGCGATCAGTCATTGTTTTGAATTCTGACGTTTTGTCTTTTTGGCGGCAAACAGGTCAAGCTGGGCGTCTTTGAGCAAGTCATAGGTTTTCAGGATACGCAGAGTCTGGAGCAAATCGGATTTTTCATAGTTCTTCGAAATATCGACGCTTTCCATCAACTCCAAGAGCATCGTGCGAAACGAAAGTACGCCGTCGATGCCGCCCTGTCGCAACAGCGCCAGCGTCTCTTCCTGCGGTGCGGCGGCAGCCGTCAGGTCTGAAAGGCAAAGGATTTTCGTAATCGAACCGGCACCGAGGGTTTTCCGCGCCTCTTTGGTTACGGACAGTTCGGCAAACCGGAAAATGTCGGGATTCTTTTTGAGCACCGCCGGACTGAACCGGTCGGTATGCCAGCCGCGAATGCTGACAATCGCGCGCTGTACTTTTTCCAGTTCCGGCGCGCCCCAGATAATCTGCGTGGGAGAATTCACCACACCAGCCTGACCCGGACGCGCAATCAGCAGGTCAATTTCCTCCGCGTCGAGTTTGTGACGCGCGGCGACCTGATGTTTGTTGGGCTGAATGACGAAAAAGCCGAGTGTTTCAAAATACTCGCGCACAATCTGTTCATTGACTGATGCCATTCCAGACCTCCTCCAGCATCTTTTCCGAAACTTCACAGCCAAACTCGACGTGACCGATCCGGTCGGCCAGTACGAACTTCGTCAGCCCGCCGACCGTTTTTTTATCGACCGCCATCGCCGCGCGGATTTCTTTCCATTCCAGCCCCGACACGCCGATCGGCAGTGAAAGCCGCGAGAGAAGTTTTTCGATCCTAGAGGCTTCTTCCGCAGAAAGTTCTTTGAGCGCAACGGAAAGATGCGCGGCGTAAACCATGCCGATCGCCACCGCTTCGCCGTGGAGAAATTGACCGTAGCCCGCCACGTTTTCGATGGCGTGGGCGGCGGTATGTCCGAAATTCAGAATACCGCGCAGTCCGCTTTCCCGCTCATCCTTGCCGACAACCTCGGCCTTGATCTCGCAACAACGCGCGACGATTTTCATGAGGTTTGAACCGGTGAAAGAGGCTTCCAGCCTCTGGCCAGCGGCAGGGATGCCGCTTCCACATTCGTTTTCCAAGGTTTGGAAAAGTTCAGCATCCCAGATGATGCCGTATTTGACGACTTCGGCCATTCCGGCGGCCAGTTCGCGCGGCGGCAGGGTTTTGAGCGTATCGAGATCCATCAAAACCAGTTCCGGCTGATGGAACGCGCCGACCAGATTTTTGCCTGCGGGAATGTTGATGCCGGTTTTTCCGCCGACGGAGCTGTCGACCATTGCCAGTAGCGAGGTCGGCACCTGAACGAAACGGATGCCGCGCAACCAGCTGGCGGCGGCGAAGCCGGTCAGATCGCCGATGACGCCGCCGCCGAGGGCGACCATAAAACACTTACGGTCAAGGCCGTGCGCGGCGGCTTTGCTGTAGAGGTTCATCAGCTGGGCCTGACACTTGGTGGTTTCGCCCGCCGGAAGAATTTCGAGCGCTGGCTTGAATCCGGCTTTTCCCAGCGATTGGAAAGCGCGGGAGCCGTAGAGCGGCGCGACATGTTCGTCGGTGACGATCAGGCAGTTGCCTTTGAGTCCGGCGGCCTGGCAAGCGGTGCCGAGCGAATCAAGAATTCCCGAACCGATGTGAATGGGATAGGAGCGGTCGCCTAGATCAACTTTTACGTCGCAATTCATGTTGCGCACGCTACTTAAAGAAGCAGGCAGGTTCAATCCTTTCTTTT
>CAZSSI010000072.1:0-7263 GCA_964609345.1 uncultured Verrucomicrobiota bacterium
GTTTTTTTACAAAAGGTAAGCGATTGAAATCCGGGTTTATTGCCATGATTTACTTGTGCAGGAAATCATTACATCATCTGGTTTTCCAAGGTTTGGAAAAATCGGGTTTGGCATCCCCCTCTATTCGTGTAAATTCGGAGCTTCTTCGGGCAAAAAAAGGATTTTTCTTATGATTTACCGCATTGAAATCGGACTGAAACAGGGTGTGCCGGATGCACGCGGTCGCGGAGTGATTGGCCGTGCGAAAAGCGCGCTGGGCGTGAAGATTAAAGCGTGCCAGACGCGCGACGTTTACAAGGTGGACGCCAATATCAAGCGCAACCAGGCCAAGGCGGTTCAGTTCGGTTTTGCCGACGCCGTGGTCGCCCGTTCCGCTCTCGGCCGTCTGAAAGCGCCGGGCAGTTTTGACTGGATGCTCGAAATCGGTTTCAAGCCGGGCGTGACCGATAACGTCGGGCGCACGGCACGCGGCGCGATGGCCGATATTCTCGGACGCGAGCTGGCCTGGGAAGAGCAGGTTTACACCTCTCTTCAATATTTCCTGAAAGGCGACCTGACCCGCGAAGACGTTTTGCATCTCGGCAAAGACCTGCTGGCTAATACGCTGATTCAGACCATTCAGGTTTTTTCGAAAGAAGAATGGCTGGCGGCGGAGCCTGATCTGACGGTTCCGGCATTCACCGACCATTCTGACGTCAAGGTGAACATTATCGAACTGCCGGACAATGATGCGGCGCTGATGAAGATTTCCAGCGACGGCATTCTGTCGCTCTCGCTCGACGAAATGCACGCGATCCGCAATCACTATCTGCGCGACGACGTCAAAGCCCACCGCGCGGAACTCGGTCTGCCGGAATGGCCGACCGACGTCGAACTGGAGTGTATCGCCCAGACGTGGTCGGAGCATTGCTCACACAAGATTTTCGCCGGAACGATCGAATACAAAGACACCGAAACCGGCAAAGAAGAGATCATCAATTCCCTCTACAAAACCTACGTCAAAGCTTCCACCAAGAAGGTGGTGGAAAAAATCGACTGGCTGGTTTCGGTGTTCACCGATAACGCGGGCGTGATCAAATTTAACGAAGACCTCCATCTCGTCTACAAAGTCGAAACCCACAACTCGCCGTCGGCGCTCGACCCGTTCGGCGGCTCGATGACCGGCATTGTCGGCGTCAACCGCGACCCGATGGGCACCGGCATGGGCGCGCAGCTGGTTTCCAATGTTTGGGGCTACTGCCTCGGCTCGCCGTTCTACGATAAAGAAATTCCTGCCGGACTGATGCATCCGCGCCGCATTCGCGACGGTGTGCATGACGGCGTGATCGCGGGCGGCAACGAATCAGGTATTCCGTGGAGCCGCGGCTTTGAGTGTTTCGACGAACGCTATCTCGGCAAGCCGCTGGTTTATTGCGGCACGATGGGAACCTTGCCGGTTAACGTCGGCGGACGCCCCTCCGAGCGCAAAGAAATCCAGATCGGCGATTGGGCTGTCATGTGCGGCGGCCGTATCGGTAAAGACGGCATTCACGGCGCGACGTTCTCGTCCGAAGAACTGCGCACCGAATCGCCAGCGCAGGCGGTACAGATCGGCGATCCGCTGACTCAGCGCAAGCTTTACGAATTTCTGATGGAAGCACGCGACCTTGGCCTCTTCCGCTGTATCACCGACAACGGTGCGGGCGGCATTTCCTGTTCGTTCGGCGAAATGGGCAAATATTCCGGCGGCTGCGAGTGCGAACTCAAAGACGCGCCGCTCAAATACGAAGGCCTTCAGCCGTGGGAAATTCTGGTTTCCGAAGCGCAGGAACGTATGACGCTGGCCGTTCAGCCCGAATGCCGCGAAGCGTTTGAAAAGCTGGCCAAGCAGCGCGATGTCGAAGTCGCCTTCATGGGCAAGTACAATGACTCCGGCTACTTCACCGTAAAATATGACGGCGAAGTGATCGCCAGTCTCGACATGGATTTCCTTTACGAAACCGGTTGCCCGAAACTGCACATGAAGGGCGTTTGGAAAAAGCCCGAAGTTCCGCTGCCGGAAAAAGCGCGCGGTGGAAATCGCACGAAACCGCTCCGGCAGATGATGGGCCGACTCAATATCTGTTCGCGTGAATACAAGAGCCGCATTTACGACGGCGAAGTCAAAGGCCTTTCCGTCGTGAAACCGTTTGTCGGCGTGAACGCCGACGTGCCGTCCGACGCCACCGTCATGCGCATTGAGTACAACAACAACCGCGGTGCGATTCTGGCCGAAGGCATCAACCCGTGGTTCTCCGATATCGACACCTACCACATGACCGCGTCGGTGATCGACGAAGCGATTCGCCGCGTTATCAGCGTCGGCGGACGTCTTGATCGCATCGCGATTCTCGATAACTTCTGCTGGCCCGATCCGGTGCAGTCGGAAAAAACTCCGGACGGCGAATACAAGATGGCGCAGCTCGTCCGCTCGAACAAAGCGCTCTACGACTACACCATCGCGTTCGGCACTCCGGCGGTTTCCGGCAAGGACTCCTGCAAGAACGACTCGACCCGCGGCGGGAAGAAAATCTCCATTCCGCCGACGCTGCTCATTTCGTCGATCGGTCAAATCGACGACGTGCGCAAAGCGGTCACCATGCCGCTGAAAGAAGGCGGCAGTCTGATTTATATGGTCGGTGTGACGAAGAACGAACTCGGCGCGTCCGAGTGGAATCGCATGCTGGCCGAAGAGCAGGGCAATCCATGGAACTACGGCGGCGACGTGCCGACCGTTGATGCACCGGCCGCACTGGCGATTTACCGCGCTATGAATAAAGCGCAGGACGAAGGGCTTCTGCTTTCTTCTCACACGCCGTCTAAAGGCGGACTCGCCATCGGCTGCGCACTCATCTGTATGGGCGGCGGACTCGGCGCGGAAATTGATCTGGCTAAAATTCCGACGACCGGAAAGCGGAAACTCAAAGACGACGTGATTCTCTTTTCCGAATCCAACAGCCGCTTCATCGTCTCGGTCAAACCAGAAAGCGCTGCGCGCTTCGAAGAACTGTTCTCCGGACTGCCGGTCGCGCAAATCGGAACCGTCACGGCGGACAAGAAGCTGGTCGTCAAAGGCGTCAAAGGCGCAACGCGCATCGACACCGACCTCGAATCGCTTCGCAAACCGTTCAAAAAAACGCTCTATGGAATTTGAAAAATTTTGGAGTGCGGCGATTCGTATTCGCCGCTTTTCCAGAGTTTTGAAACGGAAATATTTTTTAGTTGCGAAGGAACTAAGAGCGTAAAGCTGACCGCTATGCTGAAAGAGTTTCTTTGAAAGGGAACGGAATGAGCGATGATGCAGACAAACAGGATGCCTGGCAATACGGCACCTACGAAGGTGCTGAAAAGCTCCGTATGCAGCAGGAGCGGAAACTGTCGCTCTCCCAAAAGCTGGATTTGCTGGACGGAATGATTGATTTCGCCACGAGTATACATGGTTCTCAAATGCTGGTGCGTGAAGATTCCTCCAGCTATGGAACATTCGCTGTAAAACGGGATGTTTCTGCCCCCGAATGAACTGTCTGATCCAACATGGCGACGATTGGCTCCGCTTTGCGGATCCAGTCGAAATTTTAACGGCTCGCACGCTGGACCAAGTTCACGGGTGTCTGGAGCGAATCGAAACCAGCGGACTATGGGCCGCTGGATTTATTTCCTATGAAGCGGCGGGCGCTTTTGATGACGCGCTGAAGACCTATGCTCCGGGCAGTCTACCGCTGTTGCAGTTTGGACTTTTCCATCCGCCTTCGCCAGAGGACTCCGGCGTGACAGGAACCTATGAATTGGGGGAATGGGTTCCGTCGGTGACGCGCGGTGAATATGCCGCGGCAATCGCAGCGATCAAAGAGCACATCGCGGCGGGCGATACCTATCAGGTCAATTATACTTTCCGGCTGAATGCCGACTTTACCGGTTCGCCGTTCGATTTCTTTTACGATCTGGCAGCCGCGCAGCAGGGACGTTACGCCGCCTTTATTGAAACCGATGAGTTCGCCATTTGTTCCGCTTCGCCGGAACTTTTCTTTGAACTCAGAGATGGCGTGATTACTTCCAAGCCGATGAAAGGCACCATGCCGCGTGCGCTGACTGCGGCGGCCGATCGTGCCGTTGCCGAAGCGCTGAAGAATTCGGCGAAGGACTGCGCGGAAAACATCATGATCGTCGATATGATCCGCAACGATATCGGCCGTATCGCCGAGTCCGGTTCGGTAGAAACCGTCAGCCGGTTCGATGTCGAAAAATACCCGACCGTTTGGCAACTGACTTCGACCGTGCACGGGAAGCTCAAACCGCGAATGAACGCGAATGAACGCGAAAAGTTTGCGGAGATCATGAAGGCGCTGTTTCCCTGCGCGTCGATTACCGGCGCGCCGAAGGCGAAGACGATGGAGATTATCCGGAATCTGGAAACGTCGCCGCGTGGCATTTATACCGGAGCGATCGGCTTTATCGCGCCGGACGGCGCGGCACAGTTTAACGTGGCGATCCGCACGGCAGTCGTGGATCGGATTAATGGATTGGTGGAGTATGGGATTGGTGGCGGGATCGTGTGGGATTCCAACCCGGAGGATGAATATCGAGAGGCGATTTCCAAAGCACGGATTCTTACGAGACGCTTTCCGGAATTCCAACTGCTGGAAACGATGCTTTGGGAAGATGGAAAAATCTTTTTGCTGGAGCGTCATCTGAAACGGCTGGCCGATTCGGCGGAGTATTTTGATTTCTCCGCCTCCGGCGGATCCGCCGAAGGCGGAAAATGGTTGAACGATATCCGTGATGGTTTGTGTGGTTTGAAATTCGATGAACCGATGCGGATCAGGTTGCTTTTAAATAAGGACGGAACCTTTGAGGTAGGGCGCGCTGTCCTCAGCGCGCCGCGGACGGCTGGGGACAGCCGTCCCTACCTGTTGGCTCTCGCAAAAGAGCCGGTGGATTCCGGCGATGTATTCCTTTATCACAAGACGACGAATCGTGCTGTTTACGAAAAGGCTAAGGCGACTTTTCCAGACACAGATGATGTCCTGCTATTCAACGAGCGCGGCGAGGTGACGGAAAGCTGTATTGCCAATGTGGTGGTCGAGCTGGATGGGCGCAAGGTGACGCCGCCGGCTTCCTGTGGTTTGCTGGCGGGGACGTTTCGCGATGAATTGCTCGCAAGGGGCGAAATCGAGGAGCGGATCGTAATGCTCGACGACCTTAAGCGTGCAGATTCAATCTGCTTGATAAATTCTGTTCGCAAATGGCGGCCTGCCGTCTTAGCTTGACCGGGCCTTCTGGGAGAATTGCTTGCAACGATCACTGTCGCATTGTACCTTGTGCACTCTTAGCTCTGGGCAGCCAGCCCTCAGCGCGACTGACAAACAAAAAAAGGAGTTACGAATGGCCTGCCAAGAAAAAACCTATGGATTTTTCATCCCTGCTGTATCACTTATGGGAATTGGTTGTCACAAAGAAATTGGTGCAAGAATTATAAGCTTGGGCTCAAAGCACCCCCTGATTGTTACGGATGAAGGGATGACGAAAATCGGCATGACCGACAAAATCAAGGAGCTCATTGTAGAACAAACAGGAATCACTCCTGCTGTTTTTGATAAAACAATTCCTAACCCCACGGATCAGAATGTTCACGCCGGTGTTGAGGTCTATAAAAATAGCAAGTGCGACAGTATCGTCACGCTGGGTGGCGGAAGTGCTCACGACTGCGGTAAGGGCATTGGCATTGTTGTTTCCAATGGCGGAAAAATTAATGATTACGAAGGGGTAGATGTCTCCAAAAAACCCATGCCGCCTTTCATTGCAATTAATACAACCGCTGGTACCGCGAGTGAGATGACCCGTTTTTGCATCATCACGGATACCAGTCGTCATGTAAAAATGGCCATTGTTGATTGGCGCACCACGCCAGATATTGCCATCAACGACCCGCAATTAATGGCCGGTATGCCTGCATTTTTGACGGCATGTACGGGGATGGACGCTCTTACTCACGCGGTAGAGGCTTATGTTTCTACCATTGCAACGCCCATTACCGATGCTTGTGCGTTAAAGGCAATCGAATTGGTTTCTGACAATTTGCGCAATGCAGTCGCCAATGGCGATGATATGGAAGCGCGTGACAAAATGGCTTATGCGGAATATCTCGCTGGCATGGCATTTAATAATGCCAGCCTTGGTTATGTCCACGCAATGGCGCATCAGCTTGGTGGATTATATGATCTTCCTCATGGCATGTGTAATGCCATTTTGTTACCGCATGTCTGCGAGTTTAATATGATATGCAAACTGGAACGCTTTACCGATATCGCTGCAGCCATGGGGCAATTTGTGCATGGTGTTCCCGTTCGTGCTGCTGCTGAGGTTGCTATTGACGCAATCAGAGTTCTTTCCAAAGATGTCGGTATTCCAGCCGGATTGACAGAGCTCAGGGTCAAAGAGGAAGACCTGCAAACTATGGCGGGAAATGCCATGAAAGATGCCTGTTCGTTCACGAATCCGCGCAAGGCAAGCCTTCAGGAAATAATTGAAATCTATAAATCTGCTATGTAGTCAAAATTCCTGATATTAACGTTCATTCGCGGTCTGTTTTCTGGTTAACTCCAAGGCTC
Source organism: uncultured Verrucomicrobiota bacterium (assembly GCA_964609345.1). Classification (GTDB taxonomy): domain Bacteria; phylum Verrucomicrobiota; class Kiritimatiellia; order Kiritimatiellales; family Tichowtungiaceae; genus Tichowtungia. The sequence goes on from CAZSSI010000072.1 coordinate 6,627, forward strand.
ATGAAACCAAAGATTTTGATTATTACAGGCTATGGAGTGAATTGCGAGGCGGAGTCGGCGCGGGCGTGGGAGCTGGCGGGTGCGGAACCGGTACGGGTTCATCTGAACGACCTGCTCGATCATCCGGCGCAGATGCGCGACTTTCAGGGCCTGATGTTCATTGGCGGCTTTTCCTACGGCGATCACATGACCAGCGGCCACGTTTTCGCGCTCCGCGTGAAACACCATCTGCGCGACCCACTCCAGCAGTTTATCGACGACGGCAAAATCATCCTCGGCGTCTGTAACGGGTTCCAGACGATGACCAAGATCGGTCTGTTGCCCGGCCTCAACGGAGAATACTTTGATCCGAAGGTTTCGCTGATGCAGAACGACTGCGGCCACTTTCAGAATTTTTGGGTTAACCTGAAGTTCGAAGCCAGCTCGCCGTGCATCTTTACCAAAGGATTCGACACGATGCCGCTGCCCACCCGCCACGGCGAAGGCAAAATTTTCACCACGGATAAAACCGTGATTGAGCAGATTGAAAATCTCGGCTGTGCCGCCGCGCGTTACGCGGACGGCTCCGGCAATCCGACGATGGATTTTCCGGCCAACCCGAACGGCTCGCTGAATGCCATCGCCGGACTGTGCGATC
>CAZSSI010000073.1:0-4310 GCA_964609345.1 uncultured Verrucomicrobiota bacterium
CCAGCCCGCTGAACGCAATCGTACTCAACTGGGCGCGGTCGGACACCGCCTGCTCGATCGTGTACTTCTGCGCATCGTCCTTGCGAGGCTCCCGCCGCGGCTTATCGCCCGGTTCCGCCGCCAGAGTGGAGAGACTCAATGATGCCGCCGCCAGAATCTGAATCGCTGTCTTCATGATGACTCCTTTCCTTTTGTCGTCATCAGAATAACGCCCGGCCGTCCGGAATCCCCAGAGGTTTTCAATTACGGTTCCGTAATCTGCCAATCCAGTAAAGGCGCGGCCACCGTCCGCACCCACAGAACTGTAGCCGCGCATGGCCTGTCACGCCATAGCCGTCCGGCGACGGCGGATGGGCGCGGTCATTTGGTGTTTTGGATTGAGCGTCCGACAAACGGCGGCTAGTCTGCCGTCTTGAGATGAAAAAGAAAACAAAACTGATAATAACGACATTAACGGTATTTGCCGCCCTTATCCTTGTTACTGTCTCGTGTTCTACGATAGCCGGATGTGTGACATCGTCTCATGAATCCTGGGGTTTCGTAGAGGCTGTTGGCGGCATCAAAGTTGGTGAACCACATTCCGTTTCGCCCAATAATTGGGCTGTTCCAATCGAGTGTGACACGTCAGGTTGTACTGCCGTGACAAAAGAACCAACAACCGTAAACTCTGCACTTGTTATCAAGGCGGTGAAGAAAAGGGTAAAACAGGATCACATTCTTATTTGGGTCGTTACCTGTCTCGTTACCGACCGATATAAATACGCACATTGGACCAATGATATAGCGATCAAAGGGATTCAACCGGGAACCTACAAAGTTCAGTATCTGAATCCAGACGGATCTGCGGTAGATATTCGATCAATTGAGCTTCGATAATAGAATCATCAAAATCAAGCTGTCGGCAGCGGCAGACAAAAAACCGTTTGGCCGTCGGCGCAATCTTCCAGCTCCAGTGTGCCGCCGTGGGCGCGGGCGATTTCGCGGGTCGGGCTCAGGTCATTCATCTTTTTCCGGCGGCAGAGCCGACGGGTTTTTGAGTGACTTCTTTTCTTCGGTAGCAATGCGACGTTCGACCTTTTTAACATCCTCGGCGGCGGGTAGATGTTCAGGACGGATGCCGCGTTCGAGCAGGGTGTCGCGCACGGCTTTATTGTTGATGATGTGTTCGTCGGAAATGGCGGTTTCGCTGGTCATGCCGTGCTGCCGGGCGTTGAAGATAGTGATTTCGGCAGCAAAGTCCTTGGCTTTAAGTATGATGGTCGGAGCAAAATCGGCCAATGGGCGATTATCCGGCACTTTCCACTGCGCTTTCATGGCGCGGGTGCTTTTGCTGAACAAAGCCTGATCCCCTTTACTGCGAATTAAAGCGAAATCCTCGTTCCCTCCAGTTTGTTCATAAATGACTTCGGACAGCTCTTTCTCGGTGACACTGAGTTTTTTGCGCGCCGATACACGCTCCGCTTCCAGCAATCGCTGTTCGATAATTTCCGCACGGCGAGTCTGTATGGCGAAGTAAGTCTGGGCAAAAGCGATCTCCTGCTTGCGTGGATCGCCGTTTTGGGCGATCAGGTAACAGGCGTAGCGGGTAAGCATGATGTCAGGAACTTCCTTTTCGGCGCTCTTGGGCATCCGGATCGTTTTGCCGACGTCGGCAAAATGATCAACTACTTGATGTCCAGACACTTCGCAGGCCGTCTTAGCCTTTGCAACTACATTAAGGAAGTTGTCCCATTTGGTGTAGCCGAGCAGGGTTTGAAGGTCACGGGCGAGCCAGTATTCCACGCCGCCCTCGGTCTGCTGGGCGTGCTCTTCAAAGGTTGATGTCAGGCTTTGGACGAGTTCTGTTTTCATATTTCAGTCTCCATGCTGTGCGGCGAATTTTTGCCGGACAGCTTAGTGAGCGAACCGCGTCCCGTCAATTTAAAGGATGGAAAGAATATTAAAGTTTATCAAACGCCGCCAGCGTCAGACAAAAAACCGTTTGTCCGTCGGCGCTGTCTTCCAGTTCCAGCGTGCCGCCGTGGGCGCGGGCGATTTCGCGGGCCAAACTCAGGCCGAGTCCGGCGCCGTCGATGGAGCGGTTGCGGGATTTGTTGGCGCGGTAGAACCGTTCGAAAACACGTCCACGTTCTTCCGGCGGAATGGTTTCGCCGCGGTTTGAAATCCGGAAGACCGCGCGACTGCCTTCTGTTTTGAGCAACAGAACAATCGGCGATTCGCCGCGGCAGAATTTCACGGCGTTGCTTGCCAGATTCTGGATCACCTGATTGAGCAGGTCGGGATCGGCCATGACCTGAACATCCGGCTGGAGTTCCGACTGAACTGTAAGTCCGGGGGCGAGCGTTTGAATATCTTCGCCGACCGCTTCGATCAGGTGCGTCAGATTGACGGTCTCTTTGCTCAGCACCATCTGTCCTGAGTCGGCCTGCGCGAGCAACAGCAGTTTGCGGATGATCGACTTCAGCCGCTGAACTTCATCGAGCAGTTCTTTATAGGTGCGCTGATCGGCGGAGCCGTCGGCCGCCGCCTGTAACGCATTCTCCAGTTCGCCTTGCAGAATGGTCAGCGGAGTTTTCAGTTCGTGCGCGGCGTCTGCGCTGAAGCGTACCGCCTGTTTAAAACTGGATTCGAGCCGGTCGAGCATTCCGTTAATCAGTGTAACGAGCTGGCGAAATTCATGGTCGGCGCGAGTAACAGAAATCCGCTGGTCGAGATTGCGGGCGGTAATTTTTCCAACCGTTCCGGCAATGGTTTTAACCGGACGCAAGGCCAGCATCGCCAGCAGCCAGCCGCACGCACTCAGCAGTAGCAGCGCGACCGGCCCCGCCAGTAACAGCGCATTGCGAAAGCGGAGGACTTCGGCATTCAGCGAATCCAGACTCACGCCGAAAAACAGCGTTACCTCCGGGTTGCGGATCGCCATCAGCCGCCAGCTTCCAACGGTTGAAAATTCCGGCCCGCTGACTTCAAACGGCGGCGCGGCGGGCGGACGCTGTTTCTGCGGCTGATCGGCCGGGCGCGGGCGGACTTCATCTTCCGGAACATCCGGACGAACGGAAACCGGCGCGGGAAATTTCAGACCGGACACTTCAGCCGGCCACTGCGGAGAGGCAAACAGAACTTCATCTCTGTTATCGACCACTTTTAACACAAACTGCCGGGCGGCATCGTCGCCGTAGAGTGTTTTGATCGAGCCGTCAAACCGTGCCCAGTGATTACGCGGCTGGGTCTTGCGAATATTCGCCTCGACCAGCGCGCGCAGTTCGCGGTCGGTGCGGTCAATGCCGATCCGGTAAATCATCTGCAGAAAAAACAGGCTGAAGCCCAGCAGCAGCGCGCCGGAAAGCGCGACACTGTAGAGTCCGAATTTCAGTTTGAAGGAGCGAATCATTTTAAATTAACCACGGAATACACCGAATACACAGAAGTTGGGACTGTGGGTTTCCGTGTGTTCTGTGTATTCCGTGGTTCCATTTTTTACATCTCAGTTTTATTGAAGCGATAGCCGACGCCGCGGACGGTTTCGATAAATTGCTTTCCGTCGCGGTCGATCTTTTCGCGGATGCGCCGGATGCAGACTTCAACCAGATTGGTCTGCGGATCAAAGCCGTAGCCCCAGACCTGCTCCAGCAACTGGTCACGGGTGAAAACCATTCCCGGCGAGCGCATCAAATGTTCGAGCAGACTGAACTCGCGCGGCGCAAAAATGATTTCTTCCTCGCCGTACTGCGCGTGCCGCGTGATCAGGTTGAGCATCAGCGGACCGGAGTGCAGTACGCTGAGCGTTTCGCCGGAAGTGCGCCGCACGACGGCGCGCAGCCGCGCCAGCAGTTCGTCCATGAAAAACGGTTTGGTGATGTAATCGTCGGCACCGAGGTTCAGCCCTTCAACCCGTTCGTTCATTTCGGCGCGGGCGGTGAGCAGAATGACCGGAACCGTATTGCGTTGTTCGCGCAGTTCTTTGAGGATGCTGAGACCGTCGCGCCCCGGAAGCATGATATCGAGCAGGATCACATCGAACGAACCGGCGGCCGCCAGTTCAAACGCTTTGTCGCCGTTATCCGAAACCGTCACAGAAAATCCCTGCGCCGCAAGCCCCTTGCGGACAAATCCGGCAATCTTTGCTTCATCCTCGACCAGCAGAACTTTCATGGTTGCGAGCATAGCGTCCCGTCCGCCGGCAGACCATCCGATTGTTGATTACGATTCCGTAATGAAAAACTGCGCACTATTCGTTGCGCAAGCCGCGCAGCAAAACGCGGAAACCTGCGTGCCGGGAGCCCGGAGTCCGGCGGCGCGAATCAGGCGGT
>CAZSSI010000073.1:4410-7036 GCA_964609345.1 uncultured Verrucomicrobiota bacterium
AACGCGGAAACCTGCGTGCCGGGAGCCCGGAGTCCGGCGGCGCGAATCAGGCGGTCAGCATTTTAACGGCGATGCGCCGGAGCAGACTTTTGAGCAGCACATTTTTCACCGGGTTGAGCGTGCGCACCGCTTCGTTTTTGTAGTGCTCTAAAAGTTGTCCCGCTTTTTCGACAACCATGAGTTCTTCGAAAGGAGGCGGCTCGCCTCCGGGATGAGCCTCGTTGGCAAGTGCCAGTAGAATGGAGGCGCGCAGGTCGACAGCCTCACCAGTTTTGTATTCTTCAAGGTCATCGTGAATCTGGTAGGCGATGCCTAACGACTCGCTGAACGACTGCAGTGTTTCGAGAAGCTCGCGATCCGCGCCAGCGGCGACGGCTCCCAGCAGAAGTGAAACACCGAAGGCCGGCGCAGTTTTCCGCCGGAAAATTTCGATGATCTCTTTGGCGGTAAATGAATTTTCGTGTGCGAGGCCGTAGAGTTCCTCGCCCTGACCAAGACAAAGCGTACGGTGATTTTCGGCAGCGATGCGCAGCAGTTCCGCCGTGCGGTTTTCAACCGTAGTAATCCAGCGATAGCCTTCACCGACAAGCAGGTCGCCAACATTGATGGCGACCGGTATGCCGTACTGCCGGTGGAATGTCGGCTCGCCGTAACGCAGATCATCGTTATCTTCAATGTCGTCGTGAATGAGCGATGCTTTGTGAAAACATTCAACAGCGATGGCAAGACGGCGGACTTCGTCGGGCAGATCGGTGGTTCCGCCGTTAAGCGCGCTGTACGTGCAGGCCAGCAGATAAGGCCGCCAGCGCTTGCCGTCCTTGAGCAGCCAGTCATAGGCGATTTGCGCGGTGCGGGTTTCAGCTTCCCTCTTATTGGAAGCCGCGAACCAGCCGTCGACGATTTGATGCAGACGCTCCGTATCGAGCGCGTTCAAACAGCTGACACCCACGACGGCGTCCACTTTACCGCCGTCCAGCCGTTTAGAGGCGACGGTGGAGCCTTCGGCGAGCGACTGAATTTCGCCGATGTTACACCGCCCGCAGGCTTCGCAAAGCAGACCGAACTCATCCATTTTTTGTGTTCTCCTTGAGCACTGAACAGACGTCCCTGCGCCAGAGCCATTACGAACGGAGCAAACCAAATTCGGGCTCTATTTACACGCCATAACTCTGAAAAATGAACCCGGCGGCGGCGGAACCCGCATCACCAGAACCAGTAGGCACCGGTATGGACGGCGTACCAGCCGAGCAGTCCGTTGGTGACGGCATGCGCCAGAACGGCGGCCCAGATGTCGCGGGTTTTCACCATCAGCCAGGTGAAGATTAATCCGCAGAGAAAACCCATCAGCCATTCGTTGTGTTCGAGGGCAAAAAGCACAGCGACCAGAATGCACATGCCGTTATCCAGTTTGCCGATGTCTTTCTGGAAAAACGGACTGCCCTGCATCCAGCGATAGACGAAGCCGCGGAAGAAAAATTCTTCGATCATGCCGATCACCAGCGTCGTGCCGAGCATGTGAACCCAGAACAGCGGCCAGCCGGTGGTGCGCGGGTCGTAGTGGTAAAGTCCGTTCGCGCCCATTTCCAGCGGCTCGCGCAGTTTGCCGAACTTTGTCATTCCGACCAAATAGCGTTCGTAGAATTCGCTGATCTTTGGAAAGGCGCTTTTAAAAAATTCCGATTCGAGGCCGACCCAAAAAATAAACACCAGCAGGCCGACAGCCAGAGCCAGCGGAACATTTTTCAGTTTCGGCGCTGTGTACCAGCGCCACGGACGGCAGATCAACAGAAGAATAATTCCCCCGATGGTTTGAATGGCGTAGCGCGTGCCGGACGGGTCGCCCAGCAGTGACATCATCAACAGCCACGCAAGATACGGAATGACATGCACCCAGACCGCTTTGTCGTTTTCCTTATCCAGCTCCGGCGTCCAATCGACTTTTGCTTTTGCAGACATGCAGCGGAAATTAGCTGAAGACCGTCTCTTCTGAAAGGAAAAATCCAATCAGTTCAGCACGAGAATGACCGTGTTAAGTGCGCTGGCGAATGAGACCCAAAGAAAATACGGGATCATCAGCCACGCCGCCAGACGGCTGTGCAGACTAAATACGCCGATGCAGATCAGTATCAAAAACCAAAGAAACACGATGTCAGCCAAGGCCCAGTCCGGACGTTGCAGCCCGAAGAAGAGCAGTGTCCAGAGCGCGTTAAAAAAAAGCTGTAACCCATAAACAGTGAAAACTGCGCGCCGGTCTTCATAATAGCCCTGCGTCCATTGAAAATAGCCAGCCAGCCCGATCATAAAATAAAGGGCCGTCCACACCGGGGCGAAGATGCTGGAGGGCGGATTCCAGAGCGGTTTAGTCAGTGCCGCATACCAGCCGCCTGTGTTTACAAAAACCGCGCTGAGCGCTGGCAGAAAGGCGATACCGATAAACAAAAACAACAGCCCAACTCTCTTGATGTTCTTCATGGTTGTGAAATCTATCCAAACATTGGAACATGCGGAAGTTTAAATCTCGATATCCTATGACCTTTATTCTGAAAAACCAAACCGCCGACGAACTGCACAGCCAGCTCGGTATTACGCTCCGTCAGGCGCGGATGATTCAGGCCGTCGTCATCCG
>CAZSSI010000074.1:0-6989 GCA_964609345.1 uncultured Verrucomicrobiota bacterium
GGCTCTGGACGGTGGCTTTCCACCAGCTTTCTTTGATGTTGCGCTTCAGTTCGACCCCGAGCGGACCGTAGTCCCAGAAGCCATTAATGCCTCCGTAGATTTCCGAAGTTTGGAAAATAAAGCCGCGACGCTTGCAGAGCGACGCCAGCGCGTCCATTGAAACAAGATAATCATTCGGTTTCATAAGCAGTTCCTTCTTAAAGTCCTAATGACGAAAGACCCAAATACCCAAGAGAAGCTCAAATTAAGAAATACCTAAGTACCCAAAGGGCAGGATTCGTCATTCATTCGTGCTTGGGTCGTTCGTGCTTCGTCATTCTGCTTTTAAAGCAGGGGCAGAGGATGCCCGAAACGGTTTGGAGTTGAAAGTTAAAATTTAAAAGTCGAGACTGCGCCGCGTGAAAGAAAAACGAAATTACAAACGATTCGAACTGATTCCGTTCCTGGCCATTCTGGGATGCATCGGAATGTTGCTGTTCGAGGGCATTTTCATTTTTGAACTTTACGACCGCGCGCCTTCTCAGGTCGCGAATCTGATTCCGGTACCGGTGGCAACTCCGCCGCCAGCCGGAAAGTCCGTGTTGGTTCCGGTGCAGACCAACGTGGCACCCGTTCCGGTTGAACCGCCGCATAGTGAATCGATCAGTCCTGAGCCGGCCCGCCGTGAACCTGTCGAATCGGCCGTCGTTCCGGCTGGCTGATAAAAAACCACACTTCCTTGAGAAACTCCGGTTATCCGCTTGATATACATTCATGAATGTATGTATGTTCCGTCCGGAATTACCGGAGTAAGAAATGGCCAGAAAAACTAAAGAGGATGCCCAGGCGACTAAAGAAAGCGTGCTGGTTGCGGCGCTGGATTTGTTCGGCGACAAAGGATATTCCCGCACAACCTTCGCCGACATCGCCAAAAAGATCGGTATGACCCGCGGCGCGGTCTATTGGCACTTCGACAATAAACCGGCGCTGCTCGCCGCGATGGTGGATTATTTCTGCGGCCTCAGAGAACAGCGGGTGCAACAGCATTTTTCTGAAATCCATACGCTGGAAGAACTGCGGGAAGCTTTTCTGGAACATGCCCGGGCCGTAGCGGAAGACAAGCGGCTCAAGAAATTCGAATTTTTTATGGCCTTCCAGATGGAGTGGTCCGAAGAGCTGCTGACGGAGACGCACAAGATTCTCGATAAAATACGCAAGGATCCGTTTGAAAAGCTGGTCGCGATTCTTCGTTCGTCGCCGATATCGGGCCGTTTCCGTAAAGAGGTTGATCCGGAAAAACTGGCCGTTACGCTGGCGGGGCTTTGGGTCGGGTTGTGTAAAATTTATCTGGGTTCCTGCCCGAAGATTGATTTGGTTTCCGCTGCGGCGGATGGTTTTGATTGCATTATGAACGGTGTGTTGAAGAAAGAGGCGGTTGTATGAATAAGAACGTGTTAGCAGTATCCGGAATCGTAATCGTGTCCGCTTTGGCGGGCTGGTTGATCCACGGGATGTTCGGCGGGAAAGGCGGAGGCATGCCGCCGATGGGCCGCCCGCAAATGCCGCCCGCAGCGGTTGTCGCCCAGGTGTTGAAAGAACAGTCGCTTCAGCCGGTCGAAGAATATATCGCCAAGGTTGAGCCGGTACAGCAGGTGACGATTCGTCCGCAGATTTCCGGAACGATTGAAACCGTGCATTTCAGGGAAGGCGACCTGGTCAAAGAGGGCGACCTGCTTTTTACGATCCAGCCGGATTCCTATCAGGCCGCCGCTGATGCGGCCACCGCCGAGCTGGACCGTGCGCAAAAGCTGTATGACCGCATGAAGAGCGCCGATGCCCGCAGTATTTCGAAATCCGACATGGAGACGGCAGAGAGCAATCTGTTGCGCGCTCAGGCCGGGTTTAAGGTGGCGCAGGTTTCTTTGAACTACACCAAAATCAAAGCGCCGATCAGCGGACGCATCGGCGTGGCGGAAATAACCAAGGGAAATTATGTGGCACCCGCTTCGTCCATGCTGGCCAGCATTGTTCAGACCGATCCGATCCGGGTGGTGTTTTCTGTGCCGGACCGCGTTTACCTGGATCTGCGCCAGCAGATGCTGGCGGGAACCGCGTCGTCTCTGGCGGCGCACATCCGCTTGCCGAACGGCGCGGTTCTTCCTGTCATTGGAAAAAAAGATTTCGACGACAACATGATGAATGACCGCACGGGTACGATGGCGGTTCGCTTTGCCTTTGATAATGCCGACGGACTGTTGGTCGCTGGCGGTTATGTGAAAATTATGCTCGAGAATGCCGCGCCAGTGCTCGGAATTAAAGTTCCGCAGAAGGCGGTGCTGGCGGATCAGCAGGGTTTGTATGTTCTGACGGTGGACGAAGCCGGGAAGGTTTCGCTGGCGCGCATTAAAACCGGCGCGCAGCTTGGTTCGGACGTCGTTGTGGATTCCGGATTGAAAGCAGGCGATCGCGTCATCATTGACGGCGTACAGAAAGCTTTGCCTGATGCCACGGTTAAGGTGACCTTACTGGAGGACGGAAAATGATTTCCCGCGTATTCATTGATCGTCCGCGGTTGGCGGGCGTGATTTCGATTGTGCTGATGCTGGCCGGTATCCTTTCGATCTTTTCCCTGCCGGTTGCGCAGTATCCGATGGTCACGCCGCCGCAGATCACTGTATCGGCGAGCTATCCCGGCGCCAGTGCGGAAGTGCTGGCCGACACGGTGGCCGGGCCGATTGAAGATGCCGTGAACGGTGTGGACGACATGATTTATATGTCATCCACGTCCGACAGTTCCGGTAATTATGGCCTGACCATTTCGTTCGCGGTCGGCACCGATATCGATATTTCGCAGGTTAAGGTGCAGAACCGGGTTGCGCAGGCTACGCCGCTACTGCCTGCCGAAGTGGTTCAGAAAGGCGTGTCGGTACAGAACCAGTCGTCGGATATTCTCGGGTTCCTGATGGTGCGTTCGCCCGACCGTTCGCGCGACAGTCTTTTCCTGAGCGACTACGCCTACAAAGTGATCAAGCCGGCGCTGGAGCGAATTTCCGGCGTCAGCAGTGCCAGTGTGCGCGGCTCGAAATACAGCATGCGAGTCTGGCTGGATGCCGACCGGCTGGCCGCGCTGGGTCTGAGTTCTTCGGATGTGGTTGCCGCAATTCGCAGCCAGAACGTTCAGGCCTCCATCGGGGCGATCGGCAGTGTTCCCGGCGACGGCTCGGAACAAATGACCTATACGCTGAAAACCACCGGACGTCTGAACACGGTAGAGGATTTTGGAAAAATCATTGTCCGTACCGGTGACGACGGCGCGGTTGTTTTCCTTGGCGATGTCGCGCGGATCGAAAAGGGCGCGGACAATTATCTGTTTACTGCGCGCTACAACGGTGAGCCGTCGGTGGCGATGATGGTGAGCCGTACGTCGGATGCCAATGCGCTGACGACGATGAACAACCTGCGCAAGGAACTGGCCTCTCTCCAGAAACAATTTCCGTCCGGCGTCGAATGCCAGTTTCCGTACGACGCCACTAAATTTGTGCGCGTCTGTATCGAAGAAATCGCCTTAACCCTGCTGCTGACCTTTTTGCTGGTCGTCGGCGTCTGCTACATCTTCCTGCAGGACTGGCGGGCCACGCTGATTCCGGCGCTGACGATTCCGGTTTCGCTGTGCGCGACGTTTGCTGTACTGACGGCCTTCGGTTACAGCATCAACACCTTGACGCTGTTCGGGCTGGTGCTGGCCATTGGTCTGGTGGTGGACGATGCCATCGTGGTGGTCGAGCGCGTTCTCCATTTGATGGAGCATGAGCATCTGGACCACAGGACCGCGACGATTAAAGCGATGGAGCAGGTCAGCAGCGCAATCATCGCCACCACGCTGGTGCTGCTGGCGATCTTTGTCCCGATCGGATTCATGGGCGGCATCGTCGGAAAAATTTATCAGCAGTTTGCCGTTTCCATTTCGGCGGCGGTTTTATTTTCAGCCATCAACGCACTGACGCTCAGTCCGGCGCTGTGCGCCACGATGTTGCAAGTGATTAAGCCGAAACAGCACGGCCCGTTGCGCTGGTTTAACACCGGTCTCGGACGGGTGCGCAGCAACTATGTGTCGGCGTCCAGTCTTCTGTCGCGGCATTTGATTCTGACCGTTGTGGTTCTGGCGGCCGTCATCGGCGGTGCGTTTGTGATCGGGAAGTTCAGTCCGACTTCTTTTCTGCCGGACGAAGATCAGGGAATTATTTTCGGCGCCGTCCAGCTTCCGGAAGGGGCGACGCTCGCCCGTACCGATGCATTGCTGACTCAGGCCATTACTCCGTTGCGCAACGAACCCGGCGTCGCTTTTGTCATTCAGATTACCGGATTCAGCCTGATGGGCGGCGCGGGCGAAAATGTCGCTTTCTTTGTTTGCGGTCTGAAAGACTGGAGTGAGCGGAAAACATCGGAACTGCAGGCTTCTGCAATTCTGAAGAAACTGCAAGGCCGACTGGCTCAGGTTCCCGGCGCTCAGATATACCTCTTCACGCCGCCGGCGATCCGCGGGTTAGGTGCCAGTAGCGGGATGAATATTCGCCTGCAGGCTGTCAGCGACAACGACCCTCAAAAACTGGATGCCGTACTGAAGGGCTTCCTCATGAAACTCAACACCATGCCGGGAATGATGTATGCGTTCAGCACGTACACGGCCAACACGCCGTATCTGTTCCTGGATGTAGATCGCGTCAAAGCCTCGCTGATGGGCGTTGATACCAGCGCCATCTTTGCGGCGCTTCAGGACAATCTCGGATCACGCTATGTCAACAACGTGAACTTTGCAGGACAGGTGAATAACGTCAACGTGCAAGCCGACTGGCCGTTCCGTAATCAGGTGGCCGACGTCGAAAAGATTTATGTCAAAAACAACCGTGGCGACATGGTTCCGCTCGGCAGTGTCCTTAAGTCCCGTGTCATCCTTGCTCCGCGAACCGTGGACCGCTACAACAAATTCACCGCTGCGGCCATTACGGCCGTACAGCTTCCGTTTATCAGCAGCGGTGAGGCCATGAAGAGAGTTGCCAAGCTGGCTGGAGAAACGTTGCCGGCCGGCTACACGTTCGACTGGACAGACCTCAGCTATCAGGAGGCCAAAGCCTCCGGCGGAAGTTCTCTGCTCATCGTCATGGCTCTGATTTTCGGCTACCTGTTTCTGGTTGCGCAGTATGAAAGCTGGGTCATTCCCTTGCCGGTAATGCTTTCTACCGTGGTCGCCAGTCTTGGCGCGCTGGCTGGTCTGCTGTTCAGCCGTATGCCGCTCAGCATTTACGCGCAGCTCGGACTGATTCTGCTCGTCGGACTTGCCAGTAAAAACGCCATTCTGATTGTTGAGTTTTCACGGGCTCGTCATGAAGAAGGTCTGAGCATTCTTGATGCGGCGGCCGACGGCATGAAGCAGCGGTTCCGCGCCGTGCTGATGACGGCATTTACTTTCATTCTTGGCGTACTGCCGATGGTGCTCGCCACCGGCGCCGGCTCCGCCGCGCGCAAGTCGATCGGCACAACCGTTTTCTGGGGAATGCTGATCGCGACGCTCTTCGGTATTATTCTGATTCCTGCGCTCTACACGCTTTTCCAAACCTTACGTGAGAAGAGTCATTCGATTCGCGGCAAAGACAAACTGCACCTGCTGGCGATTCTGCTTATTCCGTTCCTGTTCGGTGGTTGCCTTTCCGTCGGCCCGAATTATAAACAGCCAGAACTGCCGCAGCTCAACGGACAGTCAGCTGAAGTACCGGCCGACTGGTGGGCTACGCTCAACGATCCCGATCTCACCGCGCTCGTCGACGAAGCGATGCAGAATAACTACGATATGAAATCCGCTGTCGCCGCCGTGCGCGCCGCCCGTGCGCAACTCGGCATCGCCCGCGCCGCGCTCGGTCCGCAAATTGACGCCACCGGAAGTTTCAAGCGCAGCAAATCCGGTAACGATGTCGCCTCGGGTGCCACTGGCGAACGCGACACCTATCGCGCCGGTTTTGATGCCGCTTGGGAGATCGATCTCTTCGGCGGAACCCGTCGCTCGACCGAAGCCGCCAAGGCCGCTTGGCAGTCCAAAGAGGCCGGTCTGGCCGATGTGCAGATTTCCGTCGCGGCTGAAACCGCCCGCAGTTACGTTCTGCTCCGTACCGCTCAGCAGCGGCTGAACGTCGCACAGGCGAACCTGAAAATTCAGCAGGAAACGTTCGATCTACTTAAATCGAAATTCAACAGCGGACTCATCGGCGAACTCTCGCTCCAGCAGGCGCGTTACAATCTCGAAAGTACCCGCTCGACGGTTCCGTCGCTCGAAACCGCCGTTGAGAAAAGCCTCAACGCGCTCGCCGTGCTCACCGGCGTACTGCCCGGGTCATTGCACAACAGGCTCGCAACGGTAAAAGATATTCCGGTCGTTTCGACGCAGGCCGTCACCGGCATTCCCGCCGACCTATTGCGCCGCCGTCCCGACGTGCGCATCGCCGAGCGCGCACTCGCCGCGCAGACGGCAAAAATCGGCGTCGCCAAATCCGATTTCTTCCCGAAGCTCACGCTCAACGGATCCATCGGACTTGAAGCGCTCAGCTTTGACGCGCTCGGCAATTCCGGCAACGACTTCTACAGCTTTGGCCCCGGCATCAAGTGGGCAATCTTCCATATGGGATCGATCCGCAACAACATCAAGGTGCAGAAAGCCGGACAGGAGCAGGCGCTCGCCGCTTATGAAAAAGCCGTGCTGGTTGCGGTGCAGGAAACCCGTGACGCACTCACTGCCTTCCAGAAAGAACAACAGCGCATGACAGCTCTCGATGCCGCCGCAACCGCCGCACGAACCGCGGCGGAGCTGGCCGACGACCGCTATAAAAACGGACTCGTTGATTTTGAAATAGTACTCGAAGCACAACGCGCCCGGTTAAACTTCGAAGATCAGCTCGTGCAAAGCCAAAGTGCCGTCACCCAAAACCTGATCAACCTCTACAAAGCGCTTGGCGGCGGCTGGA
>CAZSSI010000075.1:0-6935 GCA_964609345.1 uncultured Verrucomicrobiota bacterium
ATTATCTCTGGCCGCTTTATTCGCGCAAAGAGTTCAAAGACGAGCAGAGTTCCCGTGCGCTGTTTTTCTGGTACACCCGCAAGTTCGATTCAAAAGACGCAGATCTGCGCAGTCGTAACTGGCTTCTGCCGGTTTATTTTCAGGGTCGCGACGCAAACGGTAAGGGTTACTTCGCACTGTTTCCGCTCGGCGGAACGATTAAAGATTTCCTAGGCCGCGACGAAATCGCGTTTGTCCTTTTCCCGGCGTACGGCAAAAGCCGAATCAATGACGTGAAGACAACCAGCGTACTCTGGCCGATTGTTTCGCATACTCGCGGCACCGGTATTGAGCGCGATCGCGTCTTCCCGCTCTACGGCCGGTCGGTGCTGGAAGGAAAATACGAAAAGCAATTCGTGCTCTGGCCGTTCTGGACGTCCGCTGAATATTTTTATCCGGGCGATTCCGGAAAATCGTGGATTCTGTTTCCGCTCTGCGGACGGTCGAAGCTGGAGCAGGAAAGCACCTGGTGGGTGATCCCGCCGTTTTTCCGGTTCACCGACGGTACCCGCGAGAATCGACTGTTTTGTCCGTGGCCGTTTGTTCAGAAGATCGACAACGAGAAGCACAGTAAGTTTTATATCTGGCCGCTCTGGGGTGAAGATCAGTATTCCGCCGGGCCGACGCACCGCACGTTTATGCTCTGGCCGCTGCTCTGGTCGGAGAAGACGGGAACACCGCAACTACTGAAAACTCACCGCATGGCGCTGCCGTTTTTCTATCAGGAATACACCGTCCGGCGCGACGAGAGCGCGGAGCTGGAAAATCAGACGAAGATTGCCAACTATTGGAAGGTCTGGCCGCTGATGAGCTGGCAGCGCGAAGGGGATACGTCCCGTTTCCGGATGCTGGAATTCTGGCCGCTGAAAAACAGCCCGCCGATTGAACGCAACTGGGCTCCGCTCTGGACGCTGTACAAGCGGACAAATACGGACGGAGTTGTCCGTAAAGACGTGCTGTGGTTTACCTGGCACAGCGAGAGCGATCCGGCCGCTGAACGCAAGGAATGGTCTTTACTGAAAGGACTTCTGGCGTATAAACATGACGGTGAAAAACAGAACGTACGTCTCCTTTACTTTATGCGCTTCGGGGAAGAGAAATGATTGCGCCGTTTAAAGAAATATATCGGTATCTGCACCTGCCGGTCCGGTCGTTCCGCCGTCTCGGCAGGATTATTCTGATTGCCTGTCATGATATGGGCAACGCACTCATCATGCTTTTTTCAGCGACGCTTTATATCCGCACCATTTGGCGGCCGCGCGCCCGCCGCGAAACGGCCATGCAGCTTTATGTCACCGGCATCAAGAGCCTCGGCGTGATCACAGTCGTAGCCTTTTTTACCGGTATGATTCTGGCCTTGCAGACCGGCCTTGAACTTCGGCGGTTTGGGCAGGAGGTCAATATCGGCACGGCGGTCACCATTGTAATGATTCGCGAAATGGGTCCGTTCATGACGGCGCTGATTATCGCCGCCAGCGTCGGCTCTGCGATTGCCGCCCAGCTCGGCACGATGGCGGTTTCCGAAGAAATTTCAGCGCTGGAAGTGATGTCGATTAATCCCAACCGGTTTCTGGTAATGCCCCGCCTGGTGGCACTGGCAGTGATGATGCCGATCCTGACGGTCTACACGAATATCCTCGGCATCCTCGGCGGCGGTATCGTCGGCTCGACTCAGCTCGGCGTGGCGTTTCAGGCGTATCTCGATAACGCCACCCGCTATGCCGAAAATAAAGACCTGTACGTCGGACTTTTTAAAGCGTTCGTCTTCGGCATCATCATCGCCACGGTTTCCTGCTATCAGGGTCTGAACACCACCGAAGGTGCCGTCGGCGTCGGGCGCGCCACGCGGCAGACGGTGATCATTTCTTTCCTGATGATCCTGATTGTCGGCTACATGATCACAAGGTTGTTTTATATATGATTACGTTCGACAAAGTCACCAAACGGCTCGGCGGCAAGATTGTCCTCAATGAGGTCAGTTTTGAAGTGCCCAAGGGAGAAACGTTTGTGATCGTCGGCCTTTCCGGCGCAGGCAAGAGCGTTACGCTCAAAAACATGGTGCAGCTGATGCGTCCCGACAGCGGCACGATTCGCATCGGTGACGATGTGATCAATGAAGCCCGCGGAACGGAGCTGGAACGCATGCGCCGCCGGTTCGGTGTGCTTTTCCAGGGTGCGGCTCTTCTCCAGTGGCTGACCGTTTTTGAAAACGTGGCGTTGCCGCTCCGTGAGCTCACGAAAATGGGCGAAGAGGAAATTGAAAAAACGGTCCGCGAAAAACTGCGTTTGCTGAATATGGAAGACTCCATGGCGGTTTTTCCGGCCGATCTTTCCGGCGGTATGCAGAAACGTGTCGGTCTGGCTCGCGCTATCGTCATGAATCCCGAAATCATTCTCTATGACGAGCCGACCTCCGGCCTCGATCCGGTGACTTCCCGCCTGATTGACCAACTGATCGAAAATCTGCGCAAAGAGCTGGGCATTACCAGCGTCGTTGTCACCCACGACCTGCACAGTGCACTGGCGATTGGTACGCGGATTATGATGATTGATGGCGGGCAGATTGTCGAAAACGCCAAACCCGAAGATTTTATTAAATCAACCAACGAAACAGTACAACGCTTCCTCGAGTCCCAGTACATCACCCGTCGGGGTGCCTGGGAGAAAGGGATGGAGAAACATGACGGACAAATATAATAAAGACCTCAGCATAGAAGTCCTTGTCGGCTTCTTTATGTTTATCATTCTCATCGCTCTGGGGGTGTTCACCATCATCCTGAGCCGGCAGAATTTTCTGCAGAAAAGATATCCCGTGGCGGTGGTTTTTGACGAAGTCAGTGGCTTACGCGACGGCGACAATGTTTTCCTGCGCGGCATGAAAGTCGGCGTGGTGAA
The DNA here is from genome assembly GCA_964609345.1 of uncultured Verrucomicrobiota bacterium. GTDB lineage: Bacteria > Verrucomicrobiota > Kiritimatiellia > Kiritimatiellales > Tichowtungiaceae > Tichowtungia. The sequence goes on from CAZSSI010000075.1 coordinate 2,935, forward strand.
AGAAACGGTGCTGGAAAACAACCATGTTGTTGTACGCGCCAATCTGGATACGCCGGTAGAGTTCCGCGAAGGCTACAAAGTCGAAGTGGTTGCCTCCTCGATGCTGGGCGGAAAACAGCTCAAAATTGAAGAAGGGCCTCTGAGCGCCGCGCCGATTCCGAAGGATGCTGTGATTAACGGCACGACTCCAACCGACATCCTCGAAGAACTCGGGGCGGCCGTGGCGAGTGTCCGGCAGATTACGGATCAGGTTTCATCAGGCAAGGGCACGCTCGGCAAGCTCATTTATGACGATACCGTGTATAACAATCTGAGCGACGTCAGCACCAAGCTCGCCAAAGGCGAGGGGACCATCGGTAAACTGATTAATGATGAAACGGTCTACAACGATCTGAAAGCGACGATGGCGAACCTTCAGGAAGTCAGCGGACGTCTGGAGAGAGGCGAGGGCACGCTGGGTAAGCTGTTGTCCAAGGATGAGCAACTGTACAAGGATCTCACTGCAACCATGTCAAATCTCCGCACGATCACCGACAAGGTCGGCACAGGCGAAGGCACTCTCGGTAAGCTGGTTAATGACGATAAGCTTTATGACGAAGCAGGGAAACTGCTCGGCGAATTGCGCGCGGCTATTGACGATATGCGCGAAACCTCGCCGGTAACCACCTTCAGCACGGTTCTCTTCGGCGCGTTTTAGTTGACTAAGGCGTCTTAGGCTCCAAATCATTTCTTTTAAGAATAAAACAAGTTCTGGCTATTCCGGCTGAGAAATGATTTCTTCATTCCTTCTGACAGGAGGAATGACATGAACGGATCAGACGGTGGCGGGAATTATCCCGTTTATGGACAGCAGGTAAAACGACCGCTGAAAATTCAGTTCCTCCGGTATGCCTCGCTGGTGCTGGCCGTCGCCGGACTGATTCTGCTCTATCTGTTTTCCGTAAACCGTGAAATTCCGCTAATACGGATCGGAGACATTACACCAACAATGAACTTCGCGACGGTTCGCATTGCAGGCGAAGTCACGCGCGACGCCTATGTTTTTCAGTCCGGCGGCATTGTCTTTGACATGAAGGACGGCAGTGGCGGGATCACCGTCATGGGCGGTCGTGTACAGGCTCAAGCGCTTGATGCCGCTGGGAAACTTCCGCGCAGCGGCGACCGGATTGAAGTGGCCGGCAGTCTCAGTGTCAGTGCCGATCAGGAACCCAAGCTTCGCATCCAGTCAGTTGATCAGCTTGTTCTGGATCGTAAACGCACCATTGCACCTTCCGCCGTTTCCAGTGTCCGGATCGCCGACGTCACCGCCGCGCACAAAGGCGATCAAATTACGGTTACCGGCATTCTGCGAACCATTGACATTCCCGGCCCCGGCTCCAAATCGCCCTATACCCTGACACTCGAAGAAAACGGCGCGAAACTCGCGGTGGTTTTTTGGGAAGATGTCTTTAAAGGTTTGGACAGCAAGCTTCCGCTGCCGGGCAAGCTTATCAGTGCTCGCGGGCGAGTTGGCGTTTATAAAGATGCGGTTCAGCTCAAGGTCTGGGAGGCTGGCGATCTGCGCGCGATGGAGCCCGGAAAATGATTTTCACAGCGGCATTAGCGGTGCTGGCCGGAACCGTGATCTCTTGCTTCCTCGCCATTCTGCCCGGTCTGCATATTTACAACGTCATGGGACTGGCCGCGCTGTTTCTCTATTCGTTGCACGGCGGTGGACTGGCCGCCATGCCGGAAGTTTATATTCCTTTCCTGATCGGACTCGTCACCGGCTGGTCGGTGCTCAACACCATTCCTTCCGTCCTGCTCGGCGCGCCGGACGAAAGCGCAATCTTCACCGTTCTGCCCGGTCAGAAATATCTGATGACCGGGCTCGGCTACGAAGGCACCATGATGATCGGCGCGGGCAGTCTGGCAGGAATTTTCATGCTCGTTTTTCTGATTGGCCCGTTCGCGCCGAAGTTTCTGCCGATCGCCCGCTACGTTCTCAACCCGCACATGCACTGGATTTTGTGGGTCGTCATCACATTTATGCTCATGACGGAGTGGCCGAAGGACGGTAACTGGGGCCCGGCGGGTTGGCGTAAATTTTTCACCGCCTGGTCAACGCTTGGCGCGGGCCTGCTCACCTTCTTTCTCTCCGGCTTGCTCGGCTTCCTGCTTTTATACCGTCCGCTGGTTTCTGTGGATAACGCGTTCCAGAACATCATGCCAGCGTTTGTCGGACTCTTTGCCGTTCCGTGGTGCCTGCTCAACGCCGTCAGCGGCACGGAAGTTCCGAAGCAGCATGTGCGCGGCACGCTCAATATCAATGGCGACCTGCTGTTGCGCGCCAGCATCGCGGGCGGCATCGGCGGCGGCTTTGCCGCTTTTTTTCCGGTGATTACCGGCGGTATCGGCGGACTGCTTGCGGGCCACGCCACCGCCCAGCGCGACGAACGCGTTTTCATGATGTCGCAGGGCGTTTCCAAAGTCGTTTACTACACCGGCTCGCTCATGCTCTTCTTTGTGCCGGGACTTTTCCTCACGCGCGGCGGCGGCGCATTGATCGTCAAAGGACTCTACACGCCGCACACCTGGGGCGACTACTACCTCGCGCTCGGCTCCATCGCGCTCTCCGGCGCGGTTTCTTTTCTGCTTTTGTCGCCGCTCACACGCTGGACGCTTAAGCTGATGGACAAGGTGGATTACCGCCACATCTCTATTTTATCCCTTGGGATCATCATCGCGCTGGTTTTTGTCATTACCGGCTGGGCCGGACTGTTCATCATGACGGTCGCCACCGGCATCGGTCTCGTACCGGTACTGTTCGGGTCGCGCCGCCTGAACTGCCTCGGCGTACTGCTTCTGCCGATCGCCTGCAATATGTCCGGCGTCGGAGAACCCGTCGCCGCGTTTCTAGGACTGCTTTAATGAAAAAATACGACATTCATTGTGCAGCAACTGTGAGTCGGGCAAAATGCCGGGGTCGACAAAATAACGGCGGAAGGAAGATATGCGTATAACAGGTGTATTGTTACTGTGTTTAATGGGCCTGTGTTCAGGCTGCAAAATCGGCTGGTGTGCTATGGCAGTTCCCAAGTCGATGGGGAAGATTGATGGAACGGTTAAAGCAATTCGAACAGATGCACAAGGACAGGAAATTTCCCGATTGGAAATGCGATACAAGGACCGGACGTGGCAGTTTATCTATTCCCCGGAAGGCCCTGCAGAAAGGGATTACGAGATATGGAGACGTCTGTATGAGGTGACAGGGAAAAAGGCTGTGCAGATTCCGTTCCAATCCACGAGAGGGGACAGTGACGATGACGAAGTTCGTCATTTAATTTACAATTATTTTTTTCCGGTCGGTCAAGAGCGCTGGGTCGGGATGAAATACAGTAGAACAGGGGCGGGGGGACTGGATTCTATTTATGACTTGAGTATGATGGTTTTTACCAAAGAAAAGATCATATCTAAGTTTATGGTTCCATCTGTTGCGGAGTGGAGAAAAATAGGGAACTATGACTTTGTTAATCCGTGGAAACTGGATGAACAGAACAAGCAGTTGTTGCGAATCAGCACCCTCAACAACGGGACGGTCGTTTTCGACCTGCAAACGGGCGAATTTGTGACCGGCCAAAACCTTGTGACCAAACTCCCCGTCGGAAAATAGGAAAGAAAACTTCATCTTTCTCCCATGAAAGGTATCGCCCATTTTATTTCCGGCGTGGCGGCGGCTTCATTTTGTCCTTGGGCGGTTGAGGCCGCGCAAAACGGCAATCCCGCTTTTTTTATTCTCGGTGCGGTTGCCGGAATTCTGCCGGACACCATCGACTTTAAATTCTACCGCTACTTCTATCGGCATGATATTTCCGTCGAGCTGCGTCCGGATAAACTCGATCCGCAACCGATCGCCAATGCGGTCGCCGCCGCTGTTACTGAGGCCGCCGCGACCGGTAACCCGGTTCGTCTGAAGCTCGCCACCATTAAACTGAGCGCCGATAACTGGCGGCAGTACCGCG
>CAZSSI010000076.1:0-6802 GCA_964609345.1 uncultured Verrucomicrobiota bacterium
CCGCACTCCAGAATGTTTGCAATCTGCTCGGCGCGTTCCGGCGTGCCGCGCTCGGCGGGGACGAGAAGGATGTCGGCGAAGTCGCGGGTTGGCTCGACATATTTCAGGTACATCGGCTCAACCTGCTTCGCCCAGCGCTGACGGATCATTTCAGCGGTGCGTCCTCGTTCAACAACGTCGCGGGCGACGCGGCGTTCCAGGCAAACATCAAGCGGCAGATCGACAAATATCTTTAGATCAAAAACATCGCGCAGATGCGGGTTAGCGAACAGAAAAAGCCCTTCGACAATAATCAGCGGAGCCGGTTTCAGGATAATCGGTTCTTTTGTGCGTTTGTGTGTGGCGTGAATGTAATGCGGCCCTTCGACGGTTTCACCGCGTTTCAAGGCGGCTAGATCGCGGGCAAGGTGCTCCAGATCAACCACGGCGGGGTCATCGAAGTTCCAGTTCTTGGCATCCACGTCGTTGGGCAGGCTGATGTAATAATTATCCTGCGACATCAGGCTGGCGTTTCCGACCAGTTCCGCCAGCTCCTTCGCAACCGAGGTTTTCCCCGATCCCGATGCGCCGACAATTCCAATGATGAACGGTGGTTTCATTTTTTTATCAAAACTTCGCCGCTTAGCCCTGTTAGTTAACTTTTAATTTTGTTCAATGGCGTGAGGGCAACCCAATATTTTTTCTGGGGTTAAGCATCAAGCACGCAAGCGCGAATGTAATTCCTGTTTTCATTTCTGTTATTAAACAGAAAATCCTCTTATTTGCGACGGAAAATAGCTGAATGACCGGGGTTGGAAAAGAGGTTAAGCGGATGATGTTTTGGAATGGCCACAAAAAACACCAAAAGGCATAAAACCAATTGCTGCCTATTTTTTGTGTTTTTCGTGGCTAATTCTTTTTTCTCGTTTGTCGTTCCATGCCTTTGGCTCCGGCGGAGCGGGCGGCAAGGTCGTTATCAATCGCATGGCGCACGGTTTTTCCGGCCTGCTTTCGTGTCTCGGTCAAAAATTGTTCCAAAAGTTGCGCAAGGCGCGTCGGTGTGAATCCGAAGGTGGTGTGCGTCTGTTCGTAAATCCAGTTGCTCCATTCCATGAAGGCGGCGAAAACGGATTGCTGGTTCTGCCAGATCAGTTTGGAGGTTTCGGGGAACCGTCCGTTGTTGACGATGATGTCCCAAAAACGGGCGAAGCGACGGAGCTGTTGCAGTTCTATAAAACTCAGCGCGGCGGTTTGCAGTACGTCGTACGGCGGCGACGTGTTGTAAACCATCTGCCATTTGACATCGTGTTTGGCAATCGGCGCGCCGCGCAGTTTTTTGAGAATGCCGAGCTGGATTTCGTCCGGCCCGCAGGCGTGTAACCGGTCGAAGCCTGCCGCGATACTGCCGAACGTTTCGCCGGGCAGTCCGGCAATCAGATCGGCGTGCAGATGGACCGACGGCATAGTAGCCAGTCTGCGGATATGCGCTTCAACTTTAGCCGCGTCGAGCGGACGATTAATCCGTTTAGAAACTTCGGGGTTGAACGTCTGTACGCCGACCTCAAGCTGAAGGAATCCCGGCGGCGCTTCGGCGATCAGCTTTTCGAGCGTTGGCGGCAGATGTTCCGGTTCCCATTCGAGATGGAGCATCATGCCATCGCGCCGGTTTTCGAGGAAGAAGCGCAGGACGGCGGTGGCGTGCGCGGCGTTGATATTGAAGCTGCGGTCGAGGAATTTAAAAATCCGTACGCCGCGTTCGATCAGTTTTTCAAACGCCGGGAAAATCCGCTCCGGCTGGAAAAAGCGTACGGCTTCGTCGAGCGCCGAAAGGCAATACTCGCAATGGAACGGACAACCGCGTGACGATTCGACGTAGATGCGGCGGTGGGCGATGTCGTCATCGGTGTATTCATCATAGGGCAGGGCGATGGTTTTTAAATCGGCGGGCGGCGCTTCGATGACTTTCGGCAGGCTGGAAGCCTGCGGAACGGAAGATGTATCGCAGGCGTCCAGCCTGCCTTGCAACAGTACGCGGCAAAGCGGCTCGATGGTTTCTTCGCCTTCGCCGCAGATCAGGTGGTCGGCCAGCTTGAAGATTGGAAGGTCGTCGTATACATAGCTGACTTCCGGTCCGCCGATGACGATTTTTAAATCCGGCCGGACGGTGCGTAGGATGTCGGCGGTTTCGGCGGTGACGGTCAGGTTCCAGATATAAACGCTGAAGAGGACGACTTGCGGTTTGTGCTCCAGTAGTTTTTCGGCGGCGGCCTGTGGCGAGAGGCTGTTGTCGAACTCAACGATGATTGAGCGGTCGTGCAAGCCGCCGAGGTTGGCCCGCAGACAGCGCAGGGCGAGCGCGGTATGGGAATAGCGGGCATTAAACGTTGAGAAAACGATGTCCATGAGCTACAAATACGCGCTTTATTGCAGGTTGGGGAGAGAAAAATGGCGAGTCCTATTTGTGTTTATGGAAATCCGGTTCTGCGTAAGAAGTCGGTTCAGGTGAAAGAGGTCACTGCGGAAATCCGCACGTTGGCCGATCGTATGCTTGGCGTCATGTACGCGCAGGAAGGCATCGGTCTGGCTGCTGAGCAAATTGGACATACCGAAGCGGTTTTCGTACTCGATGTGCCGGCGGACGCTGACAAAGACGAACAGGGCTTGTCGAACAACCCCGGCGTCAAAATGCCGCAGGCGTTCATCAATCCGGAAATCATCGGTGAGTCGGAAGAAACCGCGGTCGCCGAAGAAGGCTGTCTGAGTTTCCCGAAACTATATGTTCCGGTCGAGCGTCCCGCCGAAGTGGTTTTGCGCTATCTTGACCTCGATGGAAAAACTCAAGTGATCAATGCCAAGTGCTTGCTGGCCCGCGCCATTCAGCATGAACTGGATCACCTCAACGGCGTACTGCTGGTCGATCACATGTCGCCCGCCATGAAGTTCAAACACGCCTTGCGTCTGCGCGGAATCAAGAAGTGGTACAAGAGCAGGGGTTACTGACCATGCGCGGACTTTTGGCACTGCTGGCAGGGATCGTACTGTTCAGTACGATTGAGGTGGCCTCCAAGCTGATGCAGGCCGAAGGCGCGGTTGCCGGTCATTATCCATTCTGGCTGGCGGCGCTCCGTTTCATCATTACCGGTCTGGTTCTCTTCATTCCCGCCGCGCATGCTTTGCGCGGCAAGACCTTCGACCGGCGCGATGCCGCCATGCTGGCTGGCCTTGGGTTGCTCGGCGTTACTCTGATGTCGAGCCTCTATCATCTTTCGATCACCTTTCTGCCCGCCAACGTCGCGGCGCTGGTCTTTAGTTGCAACCCGGTTTTTGTGGTGCTGTTCGCCCCGCTGGTTCTGCCTGAAAAAATCACCGGACAGAAGCTTGCCGCCGTTGCGCTTTGCTTGGCAGGGATTGCTGTACTGGCGCATAACCGCGCCGCTGGTGTGTCACCGGTCGGGTTGTTGCTGATGCTGGCGGCGATTATTATCTTTGCGCTCTACACCGTACTCTTCAAAAAAATGACTCCGCGTTACGGCGCGTTGCCGATTACCGCTTTTGCCGGACTGGTTGGAGGATCATGTATCCTGCCGATCGCGCTGGGTTTTGAGGGTTTTCCTCTGGCGATGTACGGATCAGCCGACTGGCTGGGTATTGCATATCTGGCGCTTGTCGGAACGGCGCTCGGCTACTTTCTTTTCATCTATGGTATCGGCCATGTCGAAGCTGGTGCCGGCTCGATGGCCTTTTTTCTGAAGCCGTTTCTGGCCGCGCTTTTTGCCTGGATGGTTCTCGGTGAAGCACTGACATTGCCGCTGCTCATCGGCGGCGCATTCATTCTTGCAGGAATGGTCGTCGCGCTGGTTCGGCGTCCGAAACAGGCTTAATTTTTCCACGTTTCGTACCGCACCAGTTTTTCAATCGGCTGGCGGATTTTTGGCCGTCCGTTTTCATTCGGGTGGCCGAGCGTGAGCAAAACCAGCGGTTCCACGGTACGCGGCACGCCAAGCGCTTTGCGGATAATTTTCGGATCGAACGCACCGACCCAGCAGGTACCGAGGCCGATGTCGGCGGCGGCCAGAGTCATGTGGTCGGCGGCAATCGCGGCATCGACATCGATCAAGCAACGCTGATCGACCTTTCGTTTCCAAGCCTTGGAAGCCTGCGTGCAAATAGCGATCACTACCGGCGCTTCTTTAAACCAGTCGCCCGGATATCCGGCGGCCAGCGCGGCGAGATTTTCTTTTTCGCGTACCACCACGAACTGGAACGGCTGGAGATTGCAGGCGGTCGGCGCGAGGCGGCCCGCTTCCAGCACTTCGTTGAGCAGTTCATCGGAAACCGGTTCTGGTTTATACGAGCGGACACTGACGCGCTTTTTTGCCAATTCGATGAATTTCATAGGGATTCCTTTCGATTGGTAAAATTTACAGGAGAACGGGATTTTACAAAATCATTAACAGCAAAATCATTTTTAATTCGAATGTTGAGAAATGATTCTGCTGTCCATGATTCTGCTGAAAAATGTATTTTACGTATGTGCAGCAAACTCTTCCAATTCTGTTTGTTTTCGTGGACGGACTTGGGCTCGGTTCGAATGATCCGGCGGTCAACCCGCTGGCGGATCGTGCCCGCTTTCCCAATCTCGGAAAAATTCTCGCGCAGTCCATTCCGCTGGACGCGGCATTCGGCGTGCCGGGGTTGCCGCAGAGTGCGACGGGGCAGGCGGCGCTGCTGACCGGACTGAACGCGTCGAAACTGATGGATCGCCATATCGAAGGGTTTCCGCCGCCGCGCCTCAAGGAACTGGTGCAGGAGCATAATATTTTTTCCAAATTGCTGGCCGCCGGAAAAACCAGCACCTTCGCTAATGCGTATTGGCTCGATGATGTGGCGCATATTCCCGCGCGGCGCACCTCGGTGACAACCGTCGCGACGCTGGCCGCGTTTGGTGCCGTGAGAGGTAAAGCGGATTTGCTGGCTAACCGTGCGGTCTATCACGATCTGACCCGCGAAAAACTGCGCGACCGCGGTTATGAAGGGCCGCTCATTTCGCCGGAAGAAGCGGCGGAACATTTGATCGGCATCGCCAATGCTCACGACTTCACGCTGTTTGAGTTTTTTGAGACCGACCACGCCGGACACAGTGGTGACCCGCAGAAGAGTGTTGACGCCTTGGAAAAACTCGACCGCTTTTTTGGAGTACTGTTGCGGTTCGACGGGTTACTGATCGTCACCAGCGACCACGGCAATATCGAGGACTCCTCCGTCCGTACCCACACCGCCAATCCGGTTCCGCTTTTCGCCTCCGATCCAGAACCGTTCCGGGGCATGCAAAACATCGCCGAGTTAACCCCGAAACTGTTGAAACTTGCGGGGTTATGAAATAGGATGCGCCGCATGAGTGGAGTTCGAGATCCGTGATGCAAGATGCGCGATACCAGCGGGTGGCAGGATAATCTCGTATCACGCATCCTGTATCTCGTATCATGCGAATCCATTAAAACCCCTTTGCATTAAGGAAAAGTACGATGAGCAGCAAACAACGTCCCGGCTGGGATGAGTATTTTATGGATATCGCCCATGTGGTGGCGCGGCGGGGTAACTGCTGCCGCCGTCAGGTGGCTGCGGTGATTGTGCGCGACCGGCGGATTATTTCGACCGGTTATAACGGTACGCCGCGCGGAATCGCCAATTGCGATGAGGGCGGCTGTGCGCGGTGTAATTCGGATGCGCCGTCGGGCCATTCGCTGGGCGACTGCGTCTGCTGTCACGCTGAAGAAAATGCGATTGTGCAGGCGGCCTATCACGGCATTTCCGTGAAGGACGGAATTCTCTATTGCACGATCAGCCCGTGCCTGATGTGTACAAAGATGATGATTAATGCCGGGCTGGCGGAAGTGGTTTATGAACATGAGTACCATTTCAACGATCAGGCTAAGGCGCTGTTTAAAGAAGCCGGAATAACCTGTCGTCAGTTTGTGAGAGAGAAGTCAGCTTGAATGTCGAATAACGAATATTGAACAAGGAACCGACGAAGGGTTTGAAATTTTTAATTCTGTATTCGATGTTCAATATTCTGCGGTTTGGCGGCATAGCGAGAGGAAATTTTTGTGGGTCGGTTTTTGTCAGCAATTGCGATTGGGTTGTGTTTGAGCGGTGCCGCTACGGCCGCCTCGCTGCCGTTTCCGCTGAATGAGCGGCTGGATTACCATATTTCGTGGAATGGAATTCTGGTGGCGTGGTCGACCTCAACGACCGGAATGGTTGAAACCAACGGAATGAACTATATTTCCGTGCGGGTGGAAACCCAGACCTATCCGGTGTTCGATGTTTTCTATAAAGTGAACGACCTGCACGAATGTCTGCTCGATCCGGAAACGCTTCTGCCGGTCCGCTTCGAAAAAAATATGCGGGAAGGGCGCTCGCAATACCACGACGTGACCACCTTTGATTATGCCAACGGCATCGTCCGATTCGAGAATCTGAGTGCCGGCACCGTAACCAATGTGCCGATTAGCGCGGACACCCGTGACTATCTCAGCTTTATGTATTTTATGCGCGGTCAGGATCTGACGCCCGGCCAAACCACGACACATCAGGTGCTGGCAGACAACAAGGTCTATGAAGTGCTGGTTCATGCGGGAGAAATCGAGAAGGTCGGGCTGTCGAATTATCCGGATGTGCCGAGCTTGCAAATCGATCCGGAGGCCGCATTTAACGGGTTGTTTGTCCGTTCCGGAAAAGCTACGCTTTGGGTATCTCGGGATCCGCGGCGGATTCTGACTTGTTTGAAAGCTTGGGTTCCGTTCGGGCGCGTCACAGTGAG
>CAZSSI010000077.1:0-6737 GCA_964609345.1 uncultured Verrucomicrobiota bacterium
ACGGCGCCGTTCTGCCGCTCGACGCGCACTACGACCTTGTCCTCACCTCCGACCCACTCATCAGCGGCGTACACTTCACGCCCGGCACCGATCCCGAACAGATCGGCTGGAAAGCCGCCGCCCGCGTCCTGAGCGACTTCGCAGCCATGGGCGCCGACCCGCAGTATTTGCTGATCAACCTCGTCGCGCCGCCGGAGCAGGATTTCCAAACGCTGGAAAAAATCTACGCCGGTGTTACCAGAATCCGGGAACTGTTCGGTGTTGATCTCGTCGGCGGCGATCTCGCGCAAGGGCCGGTTCTTGAACTGCACGTCTTCGGCGTTGGTCGCGTACCGAAAGGTAAAGCGCTACTCCGCTCCGGCGCGCACCCTGGCGACGTCATCTATGTCACCGGCCCGCTCGGCGGCTCATTTGAAAGCGGCAAACACCTGACCTTTATGCCGCGCATCAAAGAAGCCAAATGGTTGCGGCAGTCCGGCTTCGTCCGCTGCATGATGGACATCAGCGACGGCCTCGCCACCGACCTGCGCCACATTCTGAAAGCCTCCAACGTCGGCGCGGCGCTGGATGGTTCTTCAATTCCGGTAGGGACGGCTGTTTCAGCCGTCCGCGGACGACTGGGACAGTCGTCCCTACCTTTGGAAAAAGCGCTGTTCGACGGAGAGGACTTTGAATTGCTCTTTACCGTTCGCGCGGAAGATACCGACGAATTCGATTTTCAGTGTTTAGAGAATCTCGAGCAGCAGTTTTCAAGGATTGGCACCATCACCGCCCAGCCGGAAGTTCTAACCCTCGATGGCGCTGTCTTGAAGCACAAGGCGTTTGAGCATTTCAGGTAGGAACGTCTCGAATCAGCGTTCGGGTTCGGAGTAGCCGATAGGCTGAATTCGCTTGTTATGTTTTTTCTTATGACCAATCAATGGTCCACTCCCGTGGCATTTTTTCTATGACTGGTTTGCCTCCCAAATTTCCTATGATTTTCTCAAGCAGTGCTAGCAGGTCCTAACGTGGCTGTCTCAGATTGCTGTAGATATCCGGATAGATCGGTGATATGCGTCATGACGCATATTCCGGCAGGAACAACGGTCCGTCTTGAGCGGAGGAGGATCGAACTCTCGATTTACATTCTGTGCGAATGTGAAGTTTCGTTGTCAGACGCGCTGGGCACCGGCGCCGCCGCAGGCGGGGCAGGTTTTGATGTTTATCGAGAAAACCCCTCCGGCATCAATTTCGCCTTTGCCGCCGCACCGTGCGCAGGGAACGATTTGCATTCCGCCGGGCACATTAGGGCGGTTTGCGCACAGGAGGCGGCGGTCGCACTTGGGGCAAAGGACATATTTCCCGTCGAGCTTGTGGCCGCAATGAGGACAGTAGTTCATTCGTTCTTTCGTTTCGCTGACATGATTTCGGACTGAATTCCGCTTCGGAACAGGCGCAGTTTTAAAAGAGAGCCGTAGCGGCGTCAACTTTTCACTGACCGGTTTGTTGATAGATGTTGCCTGGGGCGAGCATTTCAGGGATTAAACGCTTGTCGGCAGGCAGGCGGCGCGGATATATTCCGAGCCTTCTTTTCGGGGCGGTAGCTCAATTGGTAGAGCGCCACGTTCGCAACGTGGAGGTCGAGGGTTCGATCCCCTTTCGCTCCACCACTTAAAACACTCATTCACAGCACTTTGCAAAAGGTGCTGTTTTTTTATTTGCCTCGTACGGGCCAGACTTCGGGCAATACTTCGGGTTTGGCCGTTTGATTCGTCCGCTTTGTTTATAGGCGGTCGAGTTGTTTCAAAACACAAACGGAGGTAGATATGAGCCTAGAAATTCAGAAACAGAAAGATGGTTCACTTCGCTCAAAGTGGTGGCATGGCCGGTTCACGGTGAACTGGCTGTAAACGCCGGTCAAAAAGCGCGGCGGGAGTTCTTGCCGTCTAAGAATGTTGGACAACAGAAGCAGGACTCCATACAGCACAATCCCGTATAAGATCAGATCCAGCATATTTTTCTCGCTGAAGGGGTTAAGTTTGTTTGGTCGAAGATTCGCGCAGGCCGACGGTGCGGTTGAGGACGGGTTTTGTTGAAGCAGTGTCGGGATCGGCGCAGAAGTAGCCGATGCGCTCGAACTGGAATTTTTCGCCAGCCTTCGCCGATGCCAGCCCCGGCTCAATGATGCCGGTGATGACTTTGAGTGAATCGGGGTTTAGATATTCTTTGAAGTCGCCTTCTTCAGCGGCCGGATTTTCGCTGGTGAAGAGGCGGTCGTAGAGACGCACTTCGGCTTCGATTCCATGTTGCGCGGAAACCCAGTGAATGGTGCCTTTAACTTTTCGTCCGTCCGGCGCGTTACCGCCATTGGATTCCGGGTCGTGTGAGCAGTGCAGTTCGACGATGTTGCCAGAGCCGTCTTTGACGAGGTTTGTGCAAGTGACGAGGTAGGCTCCTCGTAAGCGCACTTCCGCGCCGGGGGCGAGGCGGAAGAATTTCTTGGCCGGCTCTTCCATGAAGTCTTCGCGCTCGATAAAGATTTCACGGGAGAACGGAACCGTGCGGATTCCCATCTCCGGTTTGTTCGGATGGTTAGGCAGTTCAAATTCTTCGGTCTGGCCTGCAGGATAGCTGGTGATGACGACTTTGAGCGGATCGAGTACGGCCATGCGGCGCGGCGCAATTTCGTTGAGATCGCTGCGGACGTGGTGTTCAAGTAATGCAACGTCGGTGAGGCTTTCGGTTTTGGTGATGCCGATTTCGGTGCAGAAAGCGCGAATGGCTTCCGGCGTATAACCGCGGCGGCGCATGCCGCAGACGGTCGGCATACGCGGGTCGTCCCAGCCGTTGACGAGATTTTCTTTCACCAGTTCGAGCAACTTGCGTTTGCTCATGATGGTGTAGGTGAGGTTGAGGCGAGCGAATTCGTACTGGCGCGGATGGTAGAGCTTAAGCGTTTCAAGAATCCAGTCGTAGAGTGGGCGGTGAACTTCAAATTCAAGTGTGCAGAGCGAGTGGGTGACGCCTTCGATGGAATCTTCGAGACAGTGGGCAAAGTCATACATCGGATAGAGACACCACTTGTCGCCGGTGTTGTGGTGGCTGGCGTGTTTGATGCGGTAGATGGCCGGATCGCGCATGTGCAGGTTGGGCGAGTTCATGTCGATTTTGGCCCGCAGGACGTACGTGCCGTCGGCGAACTCGCCGTTTTTCATCCGATTAAAGAGGTCGAGGTTTTCTTCGATCGAGCGGCTACGACCGGCGGGTTCTTTACCGGGGAGGTGCGGCACGCCGCGATATTCTTTAAATGCATCGACGCTCAGGTCGCAGACGTAGGCTTTGCCAAGTTTGATCAGTTCCACGGCGCATTCGTACATGCGGTCGAAGTAGTCGGAGGCCCAGAAAAGATTTTTACCCCAGTCAAAGCCGAGCCAGCGGACATCGTTTTCAATCGCTTCGACATATTCGGTGTCCTCGGCGGTCGGGTTGGTGTCGTCAAAACGAAGGTGACAGCGTCCGCCGTATTTGAGGGCGGTGCCGAAATCGAGGCAGATGGCTTTGGCGTGGCCGATATGCAAGTAGCCGTTCGGTTCGGGTGGAAAGCGGGTGACCACCTCGGTATGTTTGCCGGAGGCCAAATCCGCATCAATGATCTCATGAATAAAGTTACTGCTCATGGTGTTTCCTTTAAAGACAGGCATTTTTCTGCCTGATTTACGATCGAATGGCAACCCTTTGTGGGGAATATCGGACAAGGCGGTCCGGTTTTTAAAGTTGACTTATAAGGTGCCGATTCATTAAAACCTGTAAATCTGATAATGATTTGTTAGTTTAATAGAAGGGAAGAGTTATGAAGATGTCAACAAAGGGTCGGTACGCGGTTCGCATTTTGCTCGGGATCGCCCGCTATCAAAAAAACGGACCTGTTTCAAAGAAGATTGTTGCTGCGGAGGAAGGCATCTCTGCCGACTACATCGAACAGATCATCGTTCCGCTCAAAAACGAAGGACTTGTGATCGGCTTGCGCGGTGTCAAAGGCGGCTTCGTACTTGCCAAAGATCCCGCCAAAATAACCGTATATGACATTCTCCGCGCGTCCGAAGGCGAAATGTCGCTGGTGGATTGCGCCCGCAACGACTGCAAGGGGCGCGACAAGAGTATTTGCGTAACCCGCCCGGTCTGGGAAGGAGCCTCAAAGGTACTGGAAGCCTACTTTTCGAAAATCACTCTCAAGGAACTGCTCGATAAGGAAGCCGACCTTGTGAAAAACAAAGCGGCCAGTTACACCATCTAAGCCGGGGATTTTAAAATGAAGATTTACGACAACATAACACAGACCATCGGCGGCACTCCGCTGATCCGGCTCAACCGGCTCACTGCGGGATTGAAAGCGACGGTGGCTGTAAAGCTGGAATCGCGCAATCCTCTCGGCAGCGTCAAAGACCGCATCGGTATCGCGATGATCGAAGCGGCTGAAAAAAGCGGCAAGCTCAAACCCGGTGCAACCATCGTTGAGCCGACCAGTGGAAACACCGGCATTGCGCTGGCCTTTGCCGCCGCCGCTAAAGGCTATAAACTGATTCTCACCATGCCGGAAACCATGAGCATCGAGCGGCGCAAACTGCTCGCCGCGCTTGGCGCAGAACTGATTCTTACTCCCGGTTCCGAGGGCATGCCGGGAGCGATCAAACGAGCGGAAGCGCTTGTCGGCACGTTGCCTGATGCATACATGCCACAGCAGTTTGATAATGCCGCGAATCCAGAAATCCATCGCAAGACGACGGCGGTCGAAATCTGGAACGACACCGACGGTTCCGTTGATCTGTTCGTCGCAGGTGTTGGTACTGGCGGAACGCTTTCGGGCGTCGGTAGTGCGCTCAAAAAACGCAAACCGTCTGTTAAAGTCATTGCGGTTGAACCAGCCGACTCTCCGGTCATTTCCGGCGGCAAGCCCGGCCCGCACAAAATTCAGGGAATCGGAGCGGGTTTTATCCCCACCAATCTCGACACCAAACTGATCGACGAAGTTCTGCTGATCAGCTCCGCCGATGCTGGCATAACCGCACGACGCCTTGCTAAAGAGGAAGGAATCCTTTGCGGAATTTCCGCCGGCGGCAACGTTTGGGCTGCGCTTCAACTGGCCAAACGTCCGGAGAACGAAGGTAAGCTCATCGTCACTATTATTTGTGACAGCGGCGAGCGTTATCTGTCCACATGGCTTTTTGACGAAGCTTGATGAATTGCTGCGCTGAGGGAAAAACCTTTTGTGCGGCAGTAAAACAGGTTAAAAACTCCGCCATGAGTACGTCTTTTGCCAATGTGCCGCTTCAGTGGGTCGGGCCGGTCAAAATCACCGGTCCGGAAATTGATGTCGAAACCGAACTGCCGCTGGCGACCTACGAGACGCCGGTCTTTGCCACGGTCAACCGCGGTGCGCGGGTCGCCACCGCCTCCGGCGGCATTAAAGCCGTCGTTATCGACGAGCGGATGAGCCGTTCGGTTCTATTCGAAGCGCCGGACGCCATTGTCGCTTTCCAGTGTTTGCAGAAAATCAAAGCGGAGTTTCCCAAGTTTGGAACCGTCGTCGCCACGACCAGCCGCTTTGCCAAGCTGATCGATATGCACTCGCAGATCGCGGGCAACCTGCTTTTCATCCGCTTCGAGTTCACCACCGGCGACGCCTCCGGCCATAACATGGTCACGCAGGCCAGCGAAGCGCTGATGAACCGCATCCTCGAACTCTGTCCGGAACTCAAATACGAATCGATCTCCGGCAACTTTTGCTCCGACAAAAAGGCGACCGGCGTCAACGGCATCCTCGGGCGCGGCAAATACGTCGTCGCCGAGCTGACCGTTCCCGGAAAACTGGTTCAGAAATATCTGAAAAGCACGCCGGAAAAAATCGTCCAGCTCAACATCCGCAAAAACCTGATCGGCACCATGCTGGCGGGCGGACTGCGCTCCGCCAATGCGCACTACGCCAACATGCTGCTGGCCTTCTATCTCGCCACCGGACAGGACGCCGCCAACATCATCGAAGGCTCGCAGGGCGTCACGCAGGCCGAAGTCCGCAACGGCGACCTCTGGTTTTCCGTCACCATTCCCAACCTGATCGTCGGCACGGTCGGCAACGGCAAAGACCTGCCGTTTGTCGAAGAAGTGATGCAGAAACTCGGCTGCCGCGAAGAGCGCGAACCGGGCGCCAACGCCCGCCGCCTCGCGCTCATCTGCTCCGCCGCCGTCCTCTGCGGCGAACTTTCCCTTATGGCCGCACTGACCAATCCCGGTGAACTGATGGCCGCTCACCGTAAACTGGAAAGAAATTGAGATTTTCCCCACGAATCACACGAATCGGCACGAATAGAAAATAACAGACAATGCGAATCTGAATTCGTGAATATTAGTGTGATTCGTGGGCAGTAATATTTTGAAAGTGTAATTATGAGCGAACTTGAAAAACGGAAAGTGGAGCATGTTCAGATCGTCGCGAAGAAGGACGAGATGGATCGGCGGAAGTTTTATTTCGACGAGATCCGGCTGACGCATCGTGCGTTGCCGGAAATCGACATGCAGGCGATTGATCCGTCGGTTGAGTTCATGGGCAAGAAGCTTTCGTTCCCGCTGCTGATTTCGTCGATGACCGGCGGCGGCGACAAACTGTTCCGGACGATCAACACGAATCTAGCCGCCGCCGCTGAAGCTGAAGGCGTGGCGATGGGCGTCGGTTCCCAGCGTATCTTTTTCACTGAGCCGACTGC
>CAZSSI010000078.1:0-6617 GCA_964609345.1 uncultured Verrucomicrobiota bacterium
AGGCTGACCGCCTGGCCAAGCTCTTCAAAGTTCCCTGCAAACAGACCGCGTTCTCAACGCTCGGTGCCGAGCAGGAATATTTCCTGATCGACGAAGAAATTTATAACGCCCGTCTTGACCTGCAACAGACCGGACGCACCCTGTTCGGCAGCAAGCCAGCTAAACATCAGCAGATGGAAGATCATTACTTCGGCGCCATCAAAACACGCGTCGTCGCCTTCATGGAAGATCTCGATATGGAACTCTGGAGCCTCGGAGTTCCCTCAAAGACCCGTCACAACGAAGTGGCTCCGGGACAGTTTGAAATGGCGCCAATCTTCGAAAGCCTCAATCTGGCAGTTGACCACAACATGATCGCCATGGAAGTGATGAAGAAGACCGCCGAAAAACACGGCTTTGTCTGTCTGCTACACGAAAAACCCTATGCGGGCGTCAACGGTTCCGGCAAACACAACAACTGGTCGCTCTGCGGCCCGGATGGAAAGAACTGGCTCTCGCCCGGCGACAACCCGCACGAAAACGCCAAGTTCATGACCATGATTTGCGCGCTGATGAAAGCCGTCGACACGCACGCGGACATTCTCCGCGCCACCGTCGCCACGGCCGGTAACGATCACCGTTTGGGTGCCAACGAAGCGCCGCCCGCCATCATTTCCATCTTCCTCGGCGACCAGCTTACCGACATCGTCGAGCAGATCGAAAAGGGCGGGGCGAAGAGCTCCAAAACGGGCGGACAGATTCACCTCGGCGTGGACACCCTGCCGCAACTTCCTCGCGGCAACACGGACCGCAACCGCACCTCGCCGTTCGCCTTCACAGGAAACAAATTCGAGTTCCGTGCAGTCGGCTCCAACCAGAGTTGCGCCGGATCCAACGTGGCGATCAATACCATTGTTGCGGAAGCGCTTGACGAAATTTGCACCCAGCTCGAAGCCGACGTTAAAGCTGGCAAGAAGTTCAATGAAGCTCTCCAGACTCTGCTGGCCAGCATTATCAAGAAGCACAAACGGATTCTCTTTAACGGCGACAACTACACTGAGGCTTGGGCCAAAGAAGCTGCCAAGCGCGGTCTGCCGAACGTCAAGAAGACTCCGGATTCGCTTAAGGCGTTCAACACGCCCAAAGCGAAAAAACTCTTCGAGAAGTACGGCATACTCTCCGAGAAGGAATTGCACTCCCGCTTTGAGATCTACAACGAAACTTATGAAAAGACCGTTGAGATTGAAGCCGGGGTTACGCTGAATATGGCCAAAACCATGATCCTGCCAGCCGCGATGACCGCTCAGGCAGAACTGGCTGCATCAATCAAAGCGATCGGAACTGGTGGTGTTGTCACTGGAGCCAAGGCGCAACTCAAAGCGATGTGCTCAGAAACCGACAAGCTTTACAAAGCCGTTGCCGTTCTCGAAAAAGCGCACGGCGCTGATAAGCTGATCGAAGCAATGGGTAAAGTGCGCGCCTCGGCGGATGCACTTGAAACCATGGTTCCGGACGACATTTGGCCGATGCCGACCTATGCCGAAATGCTGTTCATGATGTAATTCACATCAGTGTATCAAAACCGAAAAGGCTCCCTGCGAAGGGGGCCTTTTCGTTTTATCAAAGAAGACCGGAATTCAGTGTGTCAGCTTTTTTATGAGAACTTCTGCTGAAGAGCAAAAAATTCACGGCACAGTTCTTCAACCCCAGTTTCATGGGAACGAAGCAGATGTCCGATGACATCACGATCCGCGTGTTTTGTCAGCAGTAGCGGCAACGCCGCATAAAGCCGCAGGCGGGGATGGGCAAATCCGCAGCGGAGTGAGCCCGGCCCAAATGTGCGCAGGTTGTGCATTGCGTTTTTCACCGGCGAGCCTTCTTTCCCGAGGTGTGGAAAATAGTGGGCATAGCTCTCCAGTGTCTGGAACTTCCGGTTGAGCCGCCGCCGCTCATACCAGAGGAAGAATTGCTCGTAACGTTGCACGGTTTCTGCAAAGCGCAAATGGACATTCCCGTTATCCAGAGCCTGAAAATCCGCCCGTTCCTTGAAATCAATCGCGCGGCTATAGGCGTTCACAAAGGTTTGTGCATTGTCCAATCCGGAGAGATCGATTTCCGGCAGACGGTGCCGCTTGACGACATAGGAGAGATCGTAAGCTCCGCGCATCAGCAGCGCGCAGTCGCCGAATGCGAGATCGGCCTTAAAAAGGAATTCTAGAAAGCGCTTTTTCTCCTCGTGCGTTAGCGTTTCCGGCTGGGCAAGGCGCCGTTTGATGTCGAGCAATAGCTTGCCTCGATTCATCAACAGGCGTGTGCCCTCGGAAAGCGGAATGGCATTAGGAGGATAAGAGGGCATACGGTTGAGGATTTTTTGATTCCCGCGAATCACTCGGTGGCCGTATTTCATTTCGTAGTTGAGCAGGGAAAATTCGCACTTTGGCAGAGCGGAGGAAAGATAAGGGGAGATGCCGACCGGCAGGCCAATCTCACTAGTAAGTTTCTTCTCCAGTTTTTTGAGTGCCCGCGTCAGTAGCGGATCCAGCGTGTCGGTCACTACAACCATATCGTAGTCGTCGAAAGGAATCTCTTTCCCGCCGGGGCCGATCAACGGCGAACCTTCGCTGTGTCCGTAGCCGCCGAGCAGCACCAGCGCCATCCAATGTCTGGAAAAACTCGATGCGTACAGTGTGTCGGAGATATGTTTCACGTCAGCATCAATGCGAGCATCGAATGCCGGAGAGCCTTTGACAGAATATTTACCCATGAGAGCCTTCTTTCAGTCCGTGGTAGAGGGCCGTATGGATGACGGCGATGCAACTCATAATCCAGCGATCCTTTCGTAGATGTCGAGAGTCTGCCTTGCCGTGTGGTTCCAGTCAAACTCTGCCGCATACTCAACGCCTTGGCGGCGCTTCGCGTAGCTCCAGCCTTCGGAAAGCGTTTTTTCCAGACACTGAAAAATTTCTTCTGGGCTGTGCGGATTAAACTTTGGCACCACATTTCCGGCAATTTCACGCATCGAGGAGGTGTTGGAGCAGATGACTGGCGCGCCGCAGGCCAGCGCTTCAATGATCGGGAAGCCGAAGCCTTCGAAGAGAGACGGGAACGCCATCAGGTCGCAGGCGTTGTAGAAAAGCGGCAGATCTTCCAGCGGCACGAAGCCGGGGAAAAGAATATCGTCGTGTACCGGGCTGGTGGCGGCGCGCGCGCGGATCACGTCGGCGCCGTTCCCGTCGGCTCCCGGTAATACCAGCTTGTGCGGACAGTCCGACGAGGCTTTTAGTTGCTCGAAGGCCTCGATCAGCCGGATATGATTTTTTGCCGGATGCTCCAGCCGGGAGACGTAAACGATGAAGGGCTTGTCGAGTTTGTACTTTTCGGCGAGCTGTGCGCGGGCGGAGGATTTTTCCGCGGGGCAGAAAACCTGATGGTTGATGCCGGAGTAGAGCACGGTAATTTTTTCCGGCGCGACACCGACGCGCTCGACGATATCCTTTTTGGAATAGTGGCTGACGGTGATGATGTGGTCGGCATTGCGAATCTGCGAGGGAACAATGCGGCGGTCATAGAACATTCGTGCGGCATCGTACTTGGCGGCCATCGAAAGCGTGGCGACATCGTGAACGGTCGCGACAATCGGACACTCCTTTACCAGCGGAATCCGCCGATAGCTCGGCACGTGTAGCAGGTCAAACTTTCTGAGCTTTGTCATCACCGGAAGAACGGTGTTATGCCACGCAATATTGACCACTGGATGGGAAATAAAATCGGAATAGAGCCGTTTTTGGAAATTCGGCGAGGTCAGTTTGATCAGCTCGGCTTCACGCATCGGCATCATGATATCGTACCGGCTGACCGGATCCTCCTGTTGGAGGTGCCGGAGCAATTCTTGTATGTAAGAAGCCACGCCGGAGCGGCCGCCCTGCATCATAAAAGCTGAAAAACCAATCTTCATTGGCGGCGGATTCTAATCACACGTCTGAGCATTTAAAATAAACTTCCCCGGCAAAATTAAAGACCGGAAGATACATAGCCTTTGCACGGCTCAGAGGCCGGTGTACAGTGCCGCCCGTGATGAACGCGAAGACCATTTTAAGAATGCTGGCGACCCTGATTCTTTGCGGGTTCGCGCGCGGCGCGGAACCGGTGCAGATCGATTTCTTTTTCGAGCCCGGCTGTCACGACTGCGAGAAGATACAGACTGAGCTTCTTCCGGAGGTTGGGACGCGGTTTCCCGGAACATGTGTCATCCGTTCCCACGATATTGGCGTAGAGACGAATTTTCTGCACCTGCTCCAGCTGGAACGCGAGCTGGGCTATACGAGTCCTGAACGAGCTTACCTGATCGTTAATCAGCAAGTTGTTTTCGGTTCAGCTCCGTCTCATGAAGAGTTTTTCGCGGTGGTTTCAAATCTGCTGAAAACAGGCTCTCTGATTACAGAGAAGCCCGTCCTACAATCACGGGATATGTCAGCCCAGACGCCGGATCTGGCGAAAACATGGTACGGCGGATTTACATTTCCCGCTGTGATCACCGCCGGACTGATTGACGGGATCAATCCGTGCGCGATTTCAACGCTGGTCTTTTTTATGAGCCTGCTGTCCGTTTCCACCCGCCTGCGCCAAGGCTCCGGCGGGCAGGAGGTGCGGAAACGCCAGCTCATCCTGCTGGGGATTTCATTCTGCACCGCTTCGTTTCTGACGTATCTAGGCATCGGCTTCGGATTATTTCGCGTCCTGCATTTGTTTTCTGGATTCACTGCGCTGCGCAGCGCGGTGGAATGGATCATGGCGGCGATCCTGCTGGTTCTGGCCGCCCTGTCGTTTCGTGACGCCATCCGCTTCCGGAAAACCGGCCGCGCCGACGATGTAACGCTCCAGCTTTCAACCGGCATGAAAAAGCGGATTCACGATGTCATGCGCCGTGGACTTGGCAGCACCAGCATCATCTGGGGTGGACTGCTGATTGGCTGTGCGGTGACGGTGCTGGAAAGCGTCTGCACCGGGCAGGTCTATGTTCCGACGCTGGTTCTGATCTTGAAAGATAGTGCCTTTTCGGAATTCCGGGCGTGGATGCTTCTGCTGCTTTATAATGCGCTGTTCATCCTGCCGCTGGTCGTCGTGTTTATCGCGGTTTATTTCGGCCTGCGGACGGAAACTCTGCTTGCCTGGAGTCGCCGGAACGTAGTCGTCTCCAAGCTTCTCCTCGGACTTTTCTTCGTCCTGATGGCGCTGGTTATCTTTTTGGGATAACTGTCAGATGTGCTTCCGCGCGGCCTTGCCGATGGAATAGACGTTGAAGCCGATCTTGTGCAGCGCTTTATGGTCGAGGTGATTGCGGCCGTCGAACAGGAACGCAGGCTGAACCATGCTGTCGTGAATTTTTTTATAGTCGAGTGTCTTGTATTCCTTCCACTCGGTCAGCAGAGCAATGGCGTGCGCGCCTTTGGCCGCTTTGTACGGATTCGGCTCGAACTTGACGCGGTCAATCACATCGGCCAGATCAATCTTGGCGTGTTCCATGGCCTGCGGGTCGGTGATAATCACTTCGGCGTTTTCGGCCAGCAGTTCGCGGGCAATCAGAATCGCCGGGCTTTCGCGGGTGTCGCCGGTGTCGGCCTTAAACGCAAAGCCGAACAGCGCAATGCGCTTGCCAGCGATGGTGTTGAACATTTCCTTGAGCATCCGGGCGACAAAGCGGCGTTCCTGATATTCGTTCATCTTCACCACCTGCCGCCAGTATTCGGCCACTTCATGCAGGCCGTAGCTTTCGCAGAGATAAACGAGGTTCAAAATGTCTTTTTTGAAGCACGAACCGCCGAAACCGACGCTGGCTTTCAGGAACTTCGGGCCGATCCGGCTGTCCATACCGATCGCACGGGCCACTTCGCCGACGTCGGCGTCGGTCGCTTCGCACAGCGCCGAAATGCTGTTGATCGAGCTGACGCGCTGGGCGAGGAACGCATTGGCCGTCAACTTGGACAGCTCGCTCGACCAGAGATTGGTGGTCAGGATTTTTTCCGGCGGAACCCATGCGGCATAGACATCCACCAGTGCCTTAATCGCCTTCTTGCCTTTAGATGTCGGATGTCCGCCGATCAGAATGCGGTCGGGATTTTCGAGGTCGGCAATGGCGGTCCCTTCAGCGAGAAATTCCGGATTGGAAAGAACGTCGAAATGTACGCCGTTCTTGCCGCTGTTCAGAATACGTTCCATTGCGGCGGCGGTCCGGACGGGCAGGGTGCTCTTCTCGACCACGATCTTATCGGAAGTCGAAACTTCCAGAATCTGGCGGGCACACTTTTCCCAGAATTGCAGGTCGGCGGCGCAGCCTGCGCCGTGACCGAACGTTTTGGTCGGCGTGTTGACGCTCACGAAAATAATATCGGCTTCCTTAATGCCCTTCACCACGTTGGTCGAGAAAAAGAGATTCTTGCCGCGCGCGGCCTTTACGACTTCGTCGAGACCCGGCTCGTAGATCGGCAGAGTGTCGGAATTCCAAGCGTCGATGCGCTTCTGGTTAATATCCACCACGGTCACTTTAACCTTGGGATTCTTCTTGGCGATCATCGCCATCGTCGGCCCGCCGACATAACCCGCACCAATGCAAAGAATTTTAACCATAATCAACTCCTAAG
>CAZSSI010000079.1:0-2176 GCA_964609345.1 uncultured Verrucomicrobiota bacterium
GCCAAACACCGCCAGGAAGACCTCGACAGCCTGATCGACTTCACCGCCCGCTTCGAATCCTGCTCCGCCTTCCTCAGCGAAATGGCGCTGCTCACCAACCTCGACGCCGAAGCCGACACCGCGCCCGCCGCGCTCGACGGCGTCCGGCTCAGCACCGTCCATCAGGCCAAAGGTCTGGAGTGGAAAGCCGTCTTCGTCATCTGGCTGAACGAAGGACTTTTCCCCAGTTCTAAATCGGTTGAACAGATCGGCGGCGAATCGGAAGAACGGCGGCTCTTTTACGTCGCCATCACTCGTGCCGAAGACCGCCTCTTCCTCTGCGCACCGCAAGTCCGACGCAAACACGACGGCGGCGTCATCTTCTACGAACCCTCGCAATTTATCCGAGAAATCCCGCCGCACCTCCTGAAACAGGACGGCGGATTCTTTTAGAGCTGAACCACGGAATACACTGAACACACGGAAGCATCTGGTCGCTTAAATTCATTGGATCGCCAGGGTGATTTCTTCGTTTCCGTGTATTCAGTGTATTCCGTGGTGAATCTCCAGAACCTGGGAAGGTTTCTTTCGGAACAGTCTTGCCGATGTTTAAAAGAATTTGCAGTATCCTGCCGCAAACCGGTTGATGTTTCCTGCGGAGATTCTGCTTATGCTCGCCAAAGTTTTTTCGGGTGCCGTTTTCGGGGTCGATGCCTACACGGTGGAGATCGAGGTTAACAGCGGACACGGCGAACCGAAGACGGTGATTGTCGGCCTGCCCGACATCGCAGTCAAAGAGAGCGAGCACCGCGTAATCACCGCACTGATCAATTCCGGATTCACGCCGCCGCAAGGGCGCGTGACGATCAATCTCGCTCCGGCCAACATTAAAAAAGAAGGGCCGAGTTTTGACCTGCCGATTGCACTCGGCATGATCGCGGCGGAAAACGACATTAAACCCGACCTGCTCGACCGCGCCTGCATCATCGGCGAACTGGCGCTTTCCGGCGCGGTGCGCCGTGTGCGCGGCGTCCTGCCGATTGCGCTGGCCGCCCGCGCCGCCGGACGCAAGGCGATCCTTGTTCCGGAAGAAAACGCGGAAGAGGCCGCCGTCGTGGACGGCATCAAAGTGTTCGCCGTAAAAAATCTGCGCGAGGCGGCGGATTTTCTGAATATGGATCTGACGCTGAAGCCTCACACCGTTGATCTAAACAAAACCTTTGATGCGCACAACCAGTACGCCGCCGACTTCGAAGATGTGAAAGGACAGGAATATGCCAAGCGCGCGATCGAAGTCGCCGTTGCCGGTGGACACAACCTGCTAATGATCGGCCCGCCGGGAACCGGCAAGACGATGCTGGCCAAACGGATCCCGTCGATTCTGCCGCCGATGACGCTCGAAGAGGCGCTGGAAACGACCAAGATTCACAGCATCGCCGGAAAACTCGACGCGCATGAATCGCTGATTGCCACGCGCCCTTTTCACTCGCCGCACCATACGGTATCAGACGCCGGACTGCTCGGCGGCGGAACGCATCCGGTTCCCGGCGCGGTGAGTCTGGCGCATAACGGAGTTCTCTTCCTCGACGAACTGCCGGAGTTTCACCGCAACGCGCTGGAGGTTTTACGCCAGCCGCTCGAAGACGGCGTGGTAACGATTGCCCGCGCGGCGGCCAGCGTGACGTTTCCTTGCCGGTTCATGCTGGTGGCGGCGATGAATCCGACACCCGATGGCTATTTCCCTGACGACCCGCGCTCCACGTCGTCGCCGCTACAGGTCAGCCGGTATCAAAGCAAAATCTCCGGCCCGCTGATGGATCGTATCGATATTCACATCGAAGTGCCATCGGTCGATTACCAGAAACTGTCCGGACTCGAAAAAGGTGAGCCGTCGGCTTCCATCCGGAAGCGGATTGTCGCGGCGCGAAAGATTCAGCAGGAGCGTTACGCCAAGGACCGTCATGTCCACAGCAATGCCGGTATGCAGCCGAAGCATTCGCGTAAATACTGCCGCCCGTCCGACGACGCGGCACAACTGCTGAAAACCGCCGTGGCGGAAATGAATTTCAGCGCCCGCGCCTACGACCGGATTCTGAAAGTCGCGCGCACCATCGCCGACCTCGCCAGCGAAGAACAGATCGGCACCGACCATATCGCCGAAGCAATTCAGTACCGCACGCTCGATCGGATGAGATAA
>CAZSSI010000079.1:2276-6374 GCA_964609345.1 uncultured Verrucomicrobiota bacterium
TTCAGACTGGCGTCTGCTTTGCTCATGCCGACAAGTTGCCACTATTGTGGTAAATTTAGAAACAAAATTATCAAGAAATTTAGGGCTTGGGTTCGGTGGGATTTTTACTACATTCGCGGCATGGCAGATACCGAGTCAGTCCGAATCAGTAAAGAGCTGAAGCAGCAGTTGAAACAGATGGCGGAGTCCATGCGTCCCCGCACGGCCATCCAGTATCTGATTGAAGATGCTATTGAGCAGTACCTTGACCGGGCGGCCGAAGAAAAAGGCCCCGCCTATCAGGTTAAGCCCGCATCCAAATCGAAGAAAAAAACATAACCTCCATTTCGTTGGTCTACCCGCAACTCATCCCCGATTAGTGAGATCCTATGCTGGTTCAAAAATTCATCGGAATCGGTTTTGCTTTGCTGGCGATGAGCCTGTTCAGTCTGGCGCCGGTGTTACAAAAGTCGGCGCTGGATCGGTTGCCGCCGCTTTCCTTTTCCAACTTTTGGAAATCACTGGTCAGCCTAGTTAAAAACCGGCGCTGGATGTTCGGCTTCGCGGTCGGCTGTCTGGGATTGATTCCGTATGTGGCGGCGCTGCGCCTGGTCGGCGTAGCGGTTGTTCAGCCGCTTTACGGTTTTGGTTTCATCATCCTGCTCTCGGTTTCCCGTTTCATGCTACATGAAAAAATGCATCCGGCGGCGAAGCTGGCGATGGCACTGCTGATCCTCATGCCGGTGTTCATCGCGCTCGGCGACGTTTCCGGCGTGCAGTACGACATTACTCAGAACAGCACGCAGGTCAGTCTCGGTGTTTTTATGCTGCTGATTCTGCTGACTGGCGGAGCCTTGCTCTTTTTTACAAAAAAATATCCACTTTGCTGGGCGATGATCTCCGGCGTGCTCTTCGGTGCCGGCGCGGTTTTCGCGCAAATGGCGATTTCGTTCCTGACGCTGGACGAGCTGCGCAACGTAAACAGTTTTCATGCGCTGATTCGCAACGAAGACCTGATGTTCAGTCTGGCCGCCGTGCTGGTCGCTGTGCCGCTGAATGTGTTTGCCGACTACTGCATGCAGGTCGGCTTGCAGCAAAAAACGGCGTCGCGCTTTATGCCGATTGCGCAAACGGTGAATAACGCGGTGGCGGTCGCGGGAGGAATTATCATCTTCGGCCAGCGCGTCACGCACTGGCCTTTTTATATTGCAGGCATCGCAATGGGGTTGGCCGGACTTTTTCTACTGGCGGCCTTCAAGCACCACTCCGAAAAAAAATCAGATTTTGAAGATGGAGTCTTCGCCGCTCAATAACAGCTTTTCTCCCAGCCGACGAAGTTTTGCCTTGGCTTTTTTGCCCGGACTTTCGCGGGGAATCGTCACCGCTTCAACATTCAGTTCATCAATCAGCTTCTGGATGATTTGCCGGGCGGCATCCGGATGAGAAAGATCCAGCGCGCGGCGGCGCATCTTGGCCATCCGTTCCGGATTTTTCAGCAGCAGATCCACCTTGTAGGCCATGGTCGCCAGCTGATTGCATTTCACAGCGGCACCATTTTCCAGCAGAAAGTCGCTGTTGCGCTCCTCCTGTCCGGGAATCGGCTGGTAGATCACCATCGGTAATCCGCAGCTCATGGCTTCGGCCGTCGTCAGTCCGCCGGGCTTGCCGATGTATAGATCGGCGGACTTCATCCACTCGTCCATTTCGGTGGTATAGCCCAGGACTTTAAAGTTGAGATGAGCAACCGGCTCCGGATGATGGTTAAGCTGATCGAGTACGTTCTGGCGCAGTTTTTCATTCTTACCGCAGATCACAACAACCTGAACCGGCGTGGTCAGTTTGCCGAGCACCTCGACGATCCGCTCGGCGGAGCTGACACCGAGCGCGCCGGCCGAAACCAGTAGCATGGGAATGTCGTTGCGTAATCCCTGTTTTTCGCGCAGCGCGGTGCGTTCTTTCGGTTCGCAGAAAACCGGATCAATCGGGATTCCGGAAACCGTTATACACTCCGGGGGGAAGCCGATGTTTTTAAGTTGCTCCATGGACTCTTCCGTGGCCACGAAATAGTGATGGATCAGCCGCGACAGCCACATGGCGTGGGCGTAGTAGTCGGTGATTGTGACGGAAAGCTGGGTGTCTACCTTGCCGTGCTTGATCAGATACGAAAGAATTTCCGACGGCAGGAAATGGGTGCAGATGGTGATGTCCGGTTTGAATTTTTTAATCTGCCGCACCAGCGGGCCGGTGTTCATCCGGTCAAGCATCAGACGCATCTTTTCCGTTTTCCACGGCTCATCCTGAGAATCGTAGAACCAGCCCAGCAACGTTGGCGCGCTTTTGACCAGATCAATATAGAACTGGCCATAGAACCGACGGAACATTTTATTGGTGTAGCGCAGTGCGTCGACATGCAGAACTTCGCCGGTTGCTGGATGTGCAGCCGCCGCCTTGGCCAGAGCTTCGCCAGCGCGAATGTGTCCTGTGCCCGCGCTAACCGAAAGAACCAGCACCCGACAGCCAGATAATGACGAACGCATCTTCATATAATCTCCCGATGTACCAGCTCGTGAACCAATCGGTCAGCTTCGATATGCGCGGTTTCGATGAACGCTTTGAAGTCCTCGACATTTTTCCCGGTCGGATCCGGGACATCGAGCGTTTCGACCACGTCTTCGCCCTGCCAACCGTATTCCATCAATCTGAAAACTTTCTCTTTCGCTTCTGGCCATTTTTCGAGAATAAAATCTTTATGCTCCTGCTCCATAACCAGAATCAGGTCGGCGTGTTTCACCAGATGGTCGGAAAGCCGCTCCGCCGTATGCTGGCGCAGACTAAATCCGTGGTTACGTGCAATCAGCGCGACGACGTCATTGACCCGTCCGCCGCCGGACGCTTTGGTGCCCGCCGACGTGATTTTGATACGCTTCAGCGCGCTCGGCCGGTATTGCGCCAGATAATGTTTGAGATAACCGGCGAAATAGGCGCTACGCGTACGGTTCGCCGTGCAAACGATGATCAGATGGAATTTCTTCTGAAAGAAAAACATGCGCAGAGTGATAGATCAAAACCGCCGTGTTAACAAGTTAAACATGCGGTTACGCGAGCCCCGACAGATCGGCTGAGCTATTCGTCAGGCGGAAAGAAGTTCTTTTGGCGCGCACTTCGTATAGAGGATTGCATTCGGGCATGATTTCCCTTCATTATCGCGCGTCTCGAATCTCGGAACCTGAATCGGAAGTGGCAACCATGAGCACCAAAGTTATTGCACTCGCGAATCAAAAGGGCGGCGTCGGTAAAACGACGACGGCCGTCAATCTGGCCGCCGCACTGGCCGAACGCCGTAAGAACGTTCTGCTGATCGATCTCGATCCGCAGGCTAACGCAACCAGCGGAGTCGGGCTGGAAAAGGAAGACGGCGCGAGCATCTATTCCGCCCTGCTCGGCGAAGCCGACGCCCGGACGCTGATTAAGCCGACAGCGACCAAACGGTTGCATGTGATTCCGTCGGAACTCGATCTGGCCGGTTGCGAAGTGGCGATTGCCCGGCAGGATAATTATCTGCACTGCCTCAAAAACGCTCTGCGCCCGATCGTGGAGCAGGATGAGTATGACGTGATCCTGCTCGACTGCCCGCCGTCGCTCGGCATTTTGTTCATGAACGCGCTCTATACCGCCGACTCCATCGTCATTCCGATTCAGGCGGAATATCTGGCGCTCGAAGGGCTGAGCGTCATGCTGCGCATCATTGAACAGGTGCGCGCCGCCGGTAATCCTGAACTGAAAATCGAAGGGATTGTGCTGACGATGTACGATTCGCGCACCAATCTGGCCCAGCAAGTCGCCGCCGAGGTTCATAAACATTTTGGCGACCGGCTATATAAAACATTTATTCCGCGCAACATCCGGCTGAGCGAAGCGCCCAGCCACGGCCAGCCGATTACCGAGTACGATACGGCGTCCAAGGGCGCCAATGCCTACCGTCTGCTGGCCAGAGAATTTCTAAACCGTCAGGATACAGAACGCATTCCGGAGCCAGATGCTTCATCGATTTATGCTCTCCCGGACGAGTCCGCCGAACCGTTCGAAAATGGCTTGGCAGACAAGCCCGAAGACACTACC
>CAZSSI010000080.1:0-6344 GCA_964609345.1 uncultured Verrucomicrobiota bacterium
CATCCGCAAAACCAGCGTCCGGTTCAGCTAGAGCAGATTTAGAAGAACTGTAGCCTTACAATTTTTTTGGTGGTTCGGTGTAGACGAGGCTTCCAGCCTCGTTTGCGTGGGTAAAGCGTGTAGATTTGCCGAACGAGGCTGGAAGCCTCGTCTACGCCAAGCTATCCTAGATTCGTGCGGCTATTGAGCGTTCTGTCTTGAATACGCTTCTTGGCTTCATTCCAATCAGAGAATTGGGCTGGGTGGAGCTCCACTTGCTCCTCGCGTGCTTTGAGGATATCGCGATGCAGTTTATCTAAGGCGGACGTTGTCATGACCGGATTTATACCAGACGGTCGGATTTCTAAGAGGAAGAAGGGCTTCCCATGATTTTGTCGACAATGGTTTTGTCCTGATTTTTCTACAAATCATCCGAGCTGATGCCAAGGATTTCGAGGACGCGGGTGAGGTCTTCGTTGTTGTAGTAGTCAATCTGGATGGAGCCTTTGACCTTTTTGCCGTTGGAGAGTGTTTTGGTTGAGCTGATGTGTACCGCCGTGCCGAAGTGCTGGTGCAGTTTTTCGGAGAGGTGGCGGACGTAATCAATCGGCAGGTCGCTTTTTTCGGCGCGCGGTTTTTTCTTTGGTTTGCTCATCTGCTCGATAATTTTTTCCAAGGCCCGGACGGAGAGGCTTTCGCGGACGACCCGCTGGGCGAGCAGTTCTTTTTCCGCATCAATCTCTACGCCGAGGAGCACTTTACCGTGTCCGGCGGAAATCTGTCCGCCTTCGAGCATCTTGCGGATTCCGGATGGCAGGTCGAGCAGGCGGAGGATATTGGCGACGCTGGCGCGGGCTTTGCCGACGCGCTTGGCGACCTGATCCTGAGTCAGCTTAAACTTGTCGGCCAGTTCGCGGTAGCCTTCGGCTTCTTCCATCAGGTTGAGGTCGTCGCGCTGTAAGTTTTCGATCAGCGCGATTTCGAGCGCTTCCTGGTCGCCGATATCGAGCAGGATAACCGGCACTTCGGGCAGGTTGGCGGCTTTGGCGGCGCGCAGGCGGCGTTCCCCGGCGATCAGTTCAAAATGTTTTTCCTTCTGCCGGACGAGCAGGGGCTGGAGGATGCCGTGTTCCTTGACGGAGGCGATCAGTTCGCTGAGCTGTTCGTCGCGGAAGATGCGGCGCGGCTGCATCGGGTTGGCTTTAATCCGGCCAACGGCGATCTTCGTGATGCCGGTACTGTCCGGAGCCGGAGCATCCAGCACGGGAGCCGTTATCTTCTTTTCCTGAATGAGCGCATCCAGCCCGCGACCTAAACCAACTTTTTTCGCCATCTTTTCTATCCTTTTTTCAAACCACTAATTCGCACTAATTAACACTAATCAAACCAGCTTGAATAGGATTTCTTTCCTGCTGGGGCGTTTTGACAAAATCATGGCCGACAAAATCATTTTTTAAGAGTGAACATTTGAATTGTGGACTGGTTGAAATTGACCCACTGAATGCACTTAAGGCGGGTATGATTAAAGAGCTGCCGGACATGATTGCTGTACGTCAGGATGTTTTCTTTGACGGAAGAAATGTGCATTCCGGTGTCGGGTTTGAGCAGGCAGAAATTTTGGTGACCGATTATTCGACTGTTTATGCAAATTTCAACGGCCTGAACGGACTGTTGCGGGAGAAAATGAAGGATTGCCTCTTTGTAGAGATCAATGTCAAGAAAGGCGCCCCAATCACACATCAACGAGTGAATCGTATGGCTAAGCAGTTGGTCTGATTTATCGGATTCGTCCCACCCGTTTTTATCTATAACCACTTGGCGACGCAGTTCCGGCGTCAACTGTGTTGAAATAAAACGGTGCTCCACAGATGACGGACGGAAGTTAATCAGTTTTCCGTGGTGCAATGAGGACAACAATAGATAGTTAATCAGTTGGTTGGAATAGTTTGGGTGCAGCGTGCGGGCTGTTTTTAGTTCGTAAATGCCGCCATTCATCGCGAGCATATCGAGGAAATAGGTTTTGCTGAATGTCCGGTGTGTTACGCAAATCATCGCCTCGGTGAGGATTTTTAATCCATCTTGCTGACAACGGTACGCCAGTTCATTTTGGTATATCTGTTCGTCACACAGTCGTCCCAGTTCATTTTGTATGTCGAATGCATGTTTCATTACCGTTCGATCAATCGTATGGAACTCATCCTGCGATAGCGGATTAACGGGAAATTTACATTCTATCGGCATTTCCGGGCTCCAATGATTTTGTCGACCATGATTTTGTCGTTAAAATAATTCTGCCTGTCCGGGTTTTGATTTGGCGGCGGGTTTTCCGCCGAGCAGTTTCATGAAAGCGGCTTCGTCGAGAACCGTTACGTTAAGCTCTTCGGCTTTCGCCAGCTTGGAGCCGGCTTTGTCACCGGCGACGACGTAGGACGTGTTTTTCGAAACGCTGGAGCTGACGGAGCCGCCACGGGCGCGGATTTGTTCGCCTGCTTCGTCGCGGCTTAGGCTTTCCATCGTGCCGGTCAGGACAAACGTCAGTCCGGCGAATTCGTCGCTGGCGGATTTAGCGGTTTGCGCGAAGTTGACACCGGCGGTTCGAAGCCGCTCGATCAGTTGCCGGTTTTCCGGAGTTTGGAAAAACTCGATAATGCTTTTGCCGACGACCGGGCCGATGTCGCGGATTTGTTCCAGCGTTTCGACGTCGGCGGCCATCAGTTTTTCAATATCAGCAAAATTTTGTGCCAGCACCCGCGCGGAGCCGCTACCGACGTGGCGGATACCGAGCGCGAAAAGAATCCGGTCGAACGGTCGCGACTTGCTGGCTTCGATTCCGTCGATCAGGTTTTGCGCTTTCTTCTCTTTGAATCCTTCAAGACCGAGAAGTTGCGCTTTTTTCAAGTCGTAGAGATCGGCGGGGCTTTCGACCAGTCCGGCGTCGACAATCTGCTCAACGATCGATTCGCCGAGACCTTCGATATCCATGCCGCTGCGCGAAGCGAAATAGGTCAGCCAGCGTTTCAGCATGGCGGGGTGGTGCAGGTCGTCGATGCGCCAGGCGACTTCGCCTTCGTTTTTGACCGGATTGATGCCGAGGACATGACAGGCGGCCTGCATGTCGAACGGTTTTTCTTTGCCGGTGCGCTTTTCGGTGACGACGCGCACGACCGCCGGAATAATTTCGCCAGCCTTTTCAACGATGACGCGGTCACCGACGCGGATGTCCTTGCGTTTGATTTCATCTTCGTTGTGGAGCGTGGCGCGTTTAACAACTGTTCCGGCAAGCTGAACCGGTTCCAGTTCGGCGACCGGCGTCAGCACGCCGGTACGTCCGATCTGAATGGTGATTTCCTTAAGAAGCGTTTCGGCCTGCTCCGGTTCATATTTATAGGCGACGGCCCAGCGCGGGCTTTTGGCCGTTGAGCCGAGTTGTTCGTAAAGGTCGCGCTGGTTGATTTTGATTACACCGCCGTCCATCTCGAACGGGAAGCTGTGCTTTAGGCTTGCGAGAACATCCAGCTTTTCGAGGACTTCGTAAATTTCAGGACAGGGCCAGTATTTTGGCGTAATGCGTACTCCGTACTGCGTAAGGGTGGCTAACATTTTTTCATGCGTTGAAAAATTTTCTGAGCACTCGCCGAGGCCGTAGAAGACGGCGTCGAGCGGGCGGGCGGCGACAATTTTTGGGTCGAGCTGTTTGAGCGATCCGGCGCAGGCGTTGCGCGGATTGGCGAATGGTTCGAGTCCGGCTTCCTGCCGCTCTTCGTTGAGTTTGATAAATCCGTCGCGGGTCATATAGACCTCGCCGCGCACTTCCAGCACGGCGGGAATTGTGGAAGCGGCATCCTGCCGCTGGCCCCGAGGCAGGGATGCCTCGTCCACACTGGTGAGCCGTAACGGAATGGAATGGATGGTGCGGATATTAGCGGTGACGTCATCGCCGGTGGTGCCGTCGCCGCGTGTGACGGCGCGAACCAAAACACCTTTTTCGTAGCGAAGCGAAATGGCGACGCCGTCAATCTTCGGTTCGAGAACGTAGGAATAGGGCGTGTCGCCGAGCAGTTTACGAACTCGACCGTCGAACTCGACCAGTTCCTCTTTGTTATAGGTGTTGGCGAGGCTGATCATCGGCACGGTATGCCGGACGTTTCGGAACTCTTTGAGCGGTTCGCCGCCGACGCGCCGGGTCGGGCTGTCGGGAAGCGCCAGTTCGGGAAACTGTTTTTCGAGGGCTTCGAGGCGGTGGAGCAAGGCGTCGTAGTCGCGGTCGGAAATTTCCGGAGCGGCAGCGACATAGTAGAGGCGGTTATGGCGCTCGATCTCGGCACGCAGTTTTTCGGTTTCTTTTCGGGCTTCGGTGCTGTTTAATGCGTTGCTCATCGGGCAGAAGCTATCACGGGAAAACGGAAGAATGGAAGAGTGGAATAATGGAAGGATGGAATGATGAATAACCAACTCCAGCCAAGCTATTCCAACATTCCAATGTTCCATCGTTCCAATCAGGACTCCGGCTTATGAAACTAAAGTTCTGGAAGATGCACGGAGCGCAGAACGATTTCGTGCTTTTCGACGACCGGCGCGGCGGATTTCCCGCCGCCGACCGGGCGTTTATTGCGCACATTGCGGCCCGTCATGCCGGCGTCGGCTCGGAAGGTGTCATTCTGATTCAGAAGTCGGCGACGGAGGACTTCCGGATGCGGTTTTTTAATCCGGACGGCGGCGAGGCCGATATGTGCGGCAACGGCGCGCGCTGTGCGGCACGGCTGGCGTTTGATCTGGGCGTTGCCAAAAAGAAGATGACGATTGAAACAAACGCCGGGCAGCTTAAGGCGCAGGTGATGCAGAAGGGCGTACGTCTTTGGATGACGGAGCCGACCGGCTGGAAGCTGAACGGTCAGATTGAGCTGGATGATCAGCGACTGAGTTATGGTTTCGTGAACACCGGCGTGCCGCACGCCGTGATCCGGACCGGCGGACTGCGGGATACGGATGTGGCGGGAACCGGTGCGGCGGTGCGCCGTCACCGGGACTTCTGGCCGTCAGGAGCCAACGTGAATTTTATGGAAGTTTCGCCGGGCGGCGAGCTGACCGTCCGGACGTATGAACGCGGCGTGGAGGCGGAAACGCTGGCATGCGGTACCGGCGTGACGGCCTGTGCGCTGATTGCTGCAAAAAACGGCTGGGTGAAACTGCCGGTTCATGTTCATGTAGCCAGTGGCGATGTGCTGGTTGTGGACGGGTTGCTGACGGATGATGGCGCGGCCAGCGTGACGCTGACCGGCCCGGCTGAACATGTTTTTGAAGGGAGCGTTGAATATGGAGAGAAATAAAATAACAGTTAAAGTCGGCAAACCGGCTCCGGCGTTTACGTTGAATGGCAGTGACGGGAAAGAACATTCCCCCGCCGATTATCTCGGTAAAACCGTGGTGCTCTACTTTTATCCGAAAGATGACACCCCCGGATGCACCAAGGAGGCGTGCGGGTTCGGTGAGTTGCGACCCAAGTTTAAGAAGCTCGACGCGGTGGTGCTGGGAGTCAGCAGGGACAGTTTAATCTTGCATAGCAGTTTTATAAAAAAATTCAAACTTCCGTTTGTGCTGCTGTCCGACCCCAACGCGAACGTGATGCGCAAGTACGGCGCTTTCGGTGAAAAGATGCAGTACGGGAAAACGATTATGGGCACGATCCGTTCGACCGTTATTATCGGGCCGGACGGCATCGTTTCAAAACACTGGAAAAAAGTGGCCAAGGCAGATGTGCATCCAGCCAAGGTGCTGGAATTTCTGGAGGCACAGAGCAAATGACGGAGACGGGATTTTGTCTTGGATCAAATCTGGGCGGACGGCTGCACCTGTTGCGTCAGGCAAAAGCACAGATTCTGCTGGATCCTAATGTTACGTTTGTTGACCAGTCTTCGGTTTATGAAACCGAACCGGTGGGGGTGAAGCCGGAATACAAAGCGATGAAGTTTCTCAACGCGGTGCTGATTGTGCAAAGCCCGTACACGGCAGAAGAGTGGCTGCCGAAAATCAAGAAAATCGAAAAGGCTCTGCACAGAGTCCGGACGGAAGATCGTAACACCCCGCGAACCATGGATATTGACATCATTTTTTGCGGCAACCAAATGGTCGACAGTGATCTGCTGACCGTTCCGCACGCCCGCTGGGCGGAACGCCGTTTTGTTGTTCAGCCGCTGGC
This sequence comes from uncultured Verrucomicrobiota bacterium, assembly GCA_964609345.1. Classification (GTDB taxonomy): domain Bacteria; phylum Verrucomicrobiota; class Kiritimatiellia; order Kiritimatiellales; family Tichowtungiaceae; genus Tichowtungia. The sequence goes on from CAZSSI010000080.1 coordinate 6,176, forward strand.
GGATGTCCGCCCGGAACTGGTGTTGCCCGGCACGAATGAACCGATACGGAAAGTTCTTGCGGCCATGGCCAATAACGATGATGTCCGGATTTTTTCGGAACGATGGTGAATTTATGAAACAGACCGCGGTGAAAATCAGAGCGATGAAGGGTGCGCAGAAGATCGCGAC
>CAZSSI010000081.1:0-6238 GCA_964609345.1 uncultured Verrucomicrobiota bacterium
GTTGAAACCCGCCGATCCCGCCGCCGAGCCCCTCGCCGATCCCTTCCAGCGAGGGTAGCTGCATATCCGAAATACCGGCCGGTGCTTTCGAAACAATCCGGCGGGCCGAGCCGCCGCTTTTGGAAGAATTTTTCATCTTCACATTCGGTTTGATCAAATTCATCTTCGGTCGGTCAACCGGCGGAGGGGGAACGAATTTCTGTTCCTGTTTCTGGACAATCGTGAACACGACCCAGCTGCCGGCCAGCACCAGCAGAACCACATGAATGGCTACGCTCAGCAGCACCGCGCTGGAGGTGCCCCGGATCAGTCCCCGCGTTTTCTGGATCAGGTTTTTCATAGGATTTTTTTACATCGCCTTGCTGAAGGTCAGGTTTTTAACGCCGCCGGCGGCGCACGCATCCATCACTTCAATAATCCGCCCGTGCACTGTATCCGCCGACGGCAGCAGATTGACGGAAAACAGCGCGTTCTGGGATAAGGCCATCTGGTTGAGACCCCGAAGGTGAAGAGCCAGCCCGTCCATGATTCGGTCCTGCGCAGGGAACCGTAATCCATCAAGGCCCACCGTCCCGTCCGCCGCGATTTCAATCTGCGCTTCCACCGGCAGATTGACTGGCTCGGTCTGGCTGACATCGGCCGGCAGCACAAAGGAGATATCGCCCTCTTTTTTAACCAGCGAGGCGGTGACCATGAAATAGATCAAAAGCAAAAACACGCAGTCAATCAGCGGAGCGATATCGATGATCGCTTTAACCTCCAGATCCTCTTTATTTTTTACCAGTCTCATTGTTTGACCCTGCCCGACTGTTACTGGATGAAAGCATCCTTCTCATATGCATTGAAAATCAGGTCGACTGCACCGGCTTCGGCGCAAACTTCCATGATCTTTTCATTGACGCTGTATTTCACCCGGGAGTCCGCCCGGAACATGACCTTCAGCTCGGGATTCAATTTGATTTCGGTGTCCAGCCTCTCTCTCAGGTCCTCCAGTGTGACCGGCGTGGCGTTGAAAAACAGATCGCCGGTTTGCGTAACGGTGATTTCAAGCCGTCCGGTGGTATTCTCGGGAACTTTAGCATAGACGGCCAGCGGAAGTTCGACCGGAGCTTTAGCCACTTTGACCACGGACGATGCCACCAGAAAAAAGATCAGCAGCAGGAAAACCATGTCAATCATGGGAGACATGTCGATTTCAACATCTTCACCTAGATCGATCTTCAGCTTCATTTACCTCTCCCGCCGTTCAAGAACATCCCGTATCCCATCGTACGAATCAGGTCTTAAGGAAGCAGACAGCTTCTGAATTATTCGCCATTTTTTTCAGGGCATCCACGTCCAGAAAGTTGAGCGGCTTTTTGCCGGTTTCGAGCGCATCAAACAGATGGCCGAGGTTGCGGCCCATCGTCGCCAGCGTCTTGGCAAAGCCCTTTTTGAAATAAAAATAAAAAGCCATGGCCGGAATGGCAATAATCAGACCGGCCGCCGTCGTAATAAGAGCCTCACCGATATTGGCGGCCAGCAGCTCAGGTTTGCCCATACCCAGCGTTCCCATGGTCTGGAAGGCCTTGATCATCCCGGAAACGGTTCCGAGCAGCCCCAGCATGGTGGAGCTCGGGCCGATAATCGAAAGATAGTCGATCGGCTTCATCAGCTGGGTCAGCTGTTCGACAGAGGCTTCTGCGACCGCTTCGTTCACTTTTTCAAAGTTCACCTCACTACCCAAACAGCGCTCCAGTCCGGCGGCAAAGGTGTTGGTGAACATGGCAGGATGTTCCCGGCAGTAGATCAGAGCCTCGCACACTTTTTTCTGCATCATCATCTCAAGCAGCACCGGAACCATCTCGGTATGCAGCAGGACTTTGGGCCGCAGGGAGAAAAAGTTCTGAATCACAAAAAACATCGCCAGAAAGGAACAGGCTCCCAGCGGCCACATGCACCAGCCGCCCACTACAATCAGCTCCCACAGCGTCGTATTGTTTTTAGCCAGCCCCGCCGCCGCCGGTTCCTGGGCCAGCGCACTACCGGCCACTAAAAATAATCCGAGTGCAATCCATTCTCTCTTTTTCATTTGATGCTCCTTTTCTCTTCCGTCTCTTTTTTAAATTGGTCAATTTGGCTCCGCAGAGCGGTCGCTTTGTCCGCAACGTCCGTCCCGTCATAGATTTTTTGAATTTGCCGGGCGGTCACCTCGGCGGCATCCAGCATGTCCAGCTGGATATAAAGTGCCACGCTCATCAGTTCGCTTTTTGCCGTCCAGTCCGGATCGTTGGGATAGAGGACGATCAGCTCAGCGATGGTCTCGATCGCTCTCTTGGGGTCGCCTTTGGCCTGCTCAATGCAGGCCTGTACAAACAGTTTCGCCGGGGGATTATTGATTGCCGCGAGTTGCATTTCGGCCTCGGGAAGCTGTCCTGCCCGAATGGATGCGAATGCGGCGGGGAGCGGGTCAACCGGCGCGGCGGGAACCGTGTCTTGGGCCATTACAGAAAGTCCTGTGATCGCGACCAGAATTAGACCTGCGGCAAACCGGCAGATATTGGTTGTTGGATATTGGAACTTCGCAGCAAAAAGCTGACGCGTACGGCTCCGTTTTCCCAATAACAAATAACGAAAACCTACTAACTGATTCACTGCGCTGCCTCCGCTTCAACCGTCACGACGAGGTTAGTTTGAACGCCCTGCGCAAGCAAGGTGGTAATTTCCAGCACCTCGGCCGGCCCGAGAACGGCTTTGGCCACATCGGTCTGCGGCAGCTGATTGACATACGTGTCGAAGAGCATCGCGCGGTAGGTATTGCGCCGGTCATTTTCGAGGCCGAGTTTTTCGAGGCAGCGCGCGCTGGCCAGATACCCTTCAGCCGCCCATTTCCCCTGCGCATACCCTTTGTACTGGAAATAGGCGCGCTGATACCACGCGAAGGCTTTGCGCGGGTCACCGGCCTTTTCTTCCAACTCACCGAGACGATAGGTGGCTTCGGCGTACGGCTCGCCGAGCCACTCGCGCACATTGAGCAAATCGCGGAACGTTTTGCGGGCGGCTTCAAATTCTTCCCGCTGCAGTTCAATCCGGCCTTTCATTAGCTGAGCCCAGGCGGCGGCGGCCTGCGTGCCGTACAGTCCCTGCGCCTCCGCGACAATCTTCATGGCCGCATCCAGATTACCCGCGAGGAACAGATCATAACCGCGCAGTTTATAAGCATCGCACATAAAGTCAGAGTCTTCATAGCGGCTCTTAAAAAGAGTCAGGATTTCTTCGGCGCGCGAGTAGTCGCCCGCCACAAACGAGGCTTTACAGATCACCGCGAGCACGGGGGGCGGAGCCTGCGTCAGGTCGGACTGTTCGGCAATCAGTTTTCTGCCCAGCTCAAGCTCCGTTCCGTCGATTTTAGCCAGCAGCACCTGGAGCCGGAGCTTCAGGGTTTCGTTGACCGCTGCAACGGCATCTGCGCGCAGACTCTCTTCCAGCTGATGGCGCGGTTCGGCCTTCAGCCGTTTGGCCACCTTGGCCAGCTCCCCGAGGATCAGATCGACGCCATCTTGCTGAACGTTGCCGCCATATTTGACGATGATATCAACATAGGCCTTCACCGCATCATCGATCAACCCCTGTGCCAGCTTGGTTTTCCCGATCCAATAACCCGCCTTGGCCACATCGCCCTCTTTGCCCCGCCGGTCCAGATAGGCGTGAATCACGTCGATGATTTCCGGATAGCGCTTTTCGAGTTCAAACATCGCCACCATCTGGAAAACGGCATAGGAATCCTGCCGCTCGATGCGAGCCGTGGCAATCGCCTCTTTGTAATCGCGCTGCGCTTCGTCCAGCAGGCCTTGCGAGGCCAGAATATCCCCGCGCAGGCTGCATGCGTCCGGATAGACCTGTGAATTCGGATATGTGCGGATCACCTTCGAAAACCGCTGCTGCGCCTCGGCCGTCCGATCCAGGCCAAACAGGCAGATCCCGCTGTGGAACGCTGTCTCCGGCAGCCAGGTTCCCTGCGGATAGGTCTTTTCATAGGCCTCGAATTCGGCCAGCGCGGCCTCATAGTTCTTCAGGTAGGTTTGCGATATCGCGTGCAGATATGTCGCATCCTCCTGCCGGTGCGAATCTGGAAAATTCGTCCGCACGTTGGCAAACCCGGCCCGTGCCTGTTCGTAATTGAACAGCATCAGATCGGCACTCGCCTGCATGAAGTAAAGTTCGCAATCGTACTGACGAACGTCCTTGGAATTCGAAGGAGCGAAGCTTTCGATCACGGGAAGCAGTCCTTTGATATCCTTCCAGCGCGTCTGTTTCTGGTAGCAGATGGTCAGGGCATGGGCCACCATGCGGGGTCCCACCCCATCCGCATAGACGGCGAGAAACGGTTTGGCGATCCGTTCAACCCGCTCATACTCTTTCAGCGGATCGACCAGAACCAGCAGCGATTCCGCAAAGGCCCGCAGGCCCAGTTCGTCGGCAGGATCGCGCCTCGCCAGCGTGCGAAACGCCGCCACCGCCTCCCAGGGGCGTCCGACTTCCGCATACAGTGCGCCCGTCCGGTAAAGCGCCTCGTTTTCATAGGGCGGAAGCGAGACCAGCGCCATGACCCGCTCTTCGAGATTGATCAAATCCATCGGCTTGGGGGGCAGAACCGGAGCGGCGGCTGGTTTTGAGAAATTGCTCTTAACAGAAAGGGCGGAGGTTTTTTCAACAAACCGTGTTTCTGCACGGCCCATCTCGTTTGTGCCGATTTTCACCTCCACATCGGGAAGCCCCGCATCCCTGCGGATTTCGTTCATTTTGCCCTCTTGATACGGCACCAGCTCTTCGCGTGGCAGCACCATGCGATAGAGGATCAGTGCGCTGTCGAGCTCGTCCGCATGCGCCAGAGCGGCGGCCGCTTTCATCATCGCCATATTTACGCGGATATCGAAGCGGGCGTTGGTGCGGGACAGCTTCAACACAAACGCCCCGGCCTCGTTGAAGCGCTCCAGACCGATCAGCGAATTCACCATCTGCAAAATGGCATATCCCCTGCGGGCCTCATCGCCGGTGTTGTCGATGACAAACTGATAGGGTACCAGGCTTGCTTCCCACTGTTCGAGTGCCGTGCAGGCTTCCGCCAGCGTCATGTTCAGCAAAACCCGTTCGGGCAGCGTATAATCCGGCTCCGGATCGGGCACATCATCCGAAAAATCCTCGGAAAGATCATCCCCCTCCTCCCGGTTCTCTTTCTCGTAGCGTCGGAGCTGACGGGCTGTAAATCCGCCCAGCTCATCCTTCGAAAGCTCATCGTAGTTGATGGCCTTTCTTTCCTTTTTCGGCAGGCCCTTCGGCAGCGGATGGCTCAGCGCATGGGTCGCGGCCTCAATACATGCTTCATACAGACCGGCCTCATACCGATTGATCGCCAACAACTTGAACGCCTCGCGGGGTTTATACAGGGGGAGTGTTTCTGTGTATTGCTTTAAATAGTCAACCGCACCGAGAGGGTCTTCCAGATACGCCATGATCTTGCCCATCTTCAGACGCACCTCCTGGCACATCGCCAGCACGCGTTCGTCCTCACTGCCCTTCATCCGCTGCAGATACTCCGCCAGATAAGGACTGGCGGCGCCATAGCTCTCTGCGGACAACGCCTTCGTCGCCTCGGCCAGCAACCCGTCGGCGCTCATTCCGGCCAGATCCTTCTGCGAAGATCCCAAGACCCCGGCCCGCAGCAGGAAAACCATGCTACCGACAACCAGCCGCAAGATGTTCCGGTGCCGTCTCATTCTTTAATTTCGCTGACGCTTTGCGGGATCGACTCCGTACTTCCCTCGGTTGGATCCACGAACATGTAGTGATGCCACAGATAAAATTTGTTCGGGAAGATCTGTGTGGTTCGATTCCGCAATCCCGCCAGAATTCCATCGTAATTATCCTCTTTCTCCGCCAGCGGGACAAAGGTCTCCCCGTCCATGATCCCGTATTGAACGACAAACCCGCTGATCTGCAACCGCTCGAGGTCGCCGTGCGCCATGCGCAGTTTCCAGTAATCTTCCCCCTGATATTCGCTGTCATAGTTGTTGGACGGACTCCCGGTAAACCGGACAATGTATTTGGTTTTGGTCTTGTCGGTCAGCTCAACAACCAGACGGATCCGGAAGCGGGTCATGTCAAAATCAAGCGGGTTGTCCTGATTCTGGAAGGTGTTCACCTCCAGCACCTCGTATTTTTCGCGTTTATCATTTTTCCACGTATCTTTACGGGTTCC
>CAZSSI010000082.1:0-2222 GCA_964609345.1 uncultured Verrucomicrobiota bacterium
CAAATCGTCATAAAAAGCAGTCATGGCCGCCATGTAATATGGAGCCAGCCAAATAAAACCGATTCCCAGCGTCAGAACAGCGAGAATTTGCCAGCCGATAAAGCGGAGCCAGAAAAGACCCAGCCGCCAGTAGTTACCCTTCATCAACTCGACACCGCGACGGACCGCCTGCCGGGCACGAACAGATGGGTCGTCAGCCACCACATAAAGGGCTAGTCCGTAACGCATCTGGATCGGAATCATGATAGCGATCATGATCAGAATCAAAAGAGCCCACAGCAACGGGGACGCGGCATGCAAAACGAAATACAGCAACGCGGCGAGGATTCCAAACGGGATCATCCATGCCATTGTAATCAGCATCACCAGCAGATAAGTGCAAAGTGAAGTGCCGAACCGATCAAATCCGGCAAAGAGCAGACTGAACGGATTGTCCTGACGACGTATCGTCGCCAAAAAGTAAACGGTTAAGCCAACTACTAGCGGTGCGGAAAAAATCAGTTGCAGCAACTTGCCAGCAAAAGGCAACAGGCTGATGCCGACGGACAGAATAATATATACCACCGTCACACCGATGGATTTTCCCCAGTTACCGGAAAGTCCGGTACGGGCGGTCTCGGTCAGGTCACGAATAGGCGTCATACTTTTCATAAGCTTCTCCTCCTCCATTATTCCAACCATCCTTTAATCCACTATTCCTCTACTTGAAGAGCTTTATCAATATCCGGAACAGCGGAAAGCAATTTTTGCGTGTAAGGATGCTGAGGATCGTCACAGACCTGATCGGACGTGCCAGTTTCAACAATTTCGCCTTTGAACATGACGGCAATGCGGTCGCTCATCTCGCGTACGACGGCCAGGTCGTGGCCGATAAACAGGTAGGCCAGTCCGCGTTCGCGCTGAATCCGTTTTAAAAGCTGAATGATGTCGGCCTGTACGGAAACATCGAGCGCCGAAACCGGTTCGTCGGCCACCAGCAGTTTCGGCTCCAGCGCCAGAGCGCGGGCGATGCCGATGCGCTGGCGCTGTCCGCCGCTGAATTCGTGCGGATAGCGGTTCAGCCAGTCCGGATTGAGTCCGACGTCGTCAAACAGCGCGGCGGCCCGTTCCCGCCGCGCCGCGCGGTTAGCACCGATCCGGTGGACAAACAAAACTTCTTCAATCGCCGAGCCGACGCTCAACCGCGGATTAAGCGAGCCGAACGGATCTTGAAAAACCATCTGCGCCTGACGCCGGAAGTTTTTGAGCTCCGCACCTTTCAGCGAAGTAACACTGCGCCCGTCAAACGCCACCCGGCCTGCCGCAATCGGTTCCAAAGCCAGAATTGCGCGGCCCAGCGAGCTTTTACCACATCCGCTTTCGCCGACCAGCCCCAGCGTTTCACCCGGCTTCAGCGAAAGGCTGACGCCTCGCACCGCTTCGAGTTCACCGTAGCGGACGCTTACTTTTTCGACCTGGAGCAAGTTCATTCATACCTTTTTATGAAGCCGAGGAACGGCTTTGAGCAGTTTCTGTGTGTATTCATGCTGCGGAGTGCGCAGAACAGTTTTGGTTTCGCCGGACTCGACGATCTTTCCGTTGTTCATCACATAGACGCGGTCGGCCACATTGGCAACAATGCCAAGGTTGTGGGTGATCAGCAGAATCGAAAGTCCGCGCTTTTCGCGTAAGCCGACGAGCAGTTCCAGAATTTGTTTTTGCACCGTCACGTCGAGTGCCGTCGTGGGTTCGTCGGCCACCAGCAGATCGGGATTGCAAGCGAGCGCCATGGCGATCATGGCGCGCTGTTGCATGCCGCCGGAAAGTTCGTGCGGATAGGATCGAGCCGTGCGCGCCGGATCGGGCAGTCCTACATCGGCGAGCAGCTTTTCAATTTCGGCTTTCACCTTCACGCCTTTGCGGTGCAGGCGGATGGCTTCGCCGATCTGCCAGCCGACGGTGTAAACGGGATTCAGCGAAGTCGCCGGCTCCTGAAAAATATAAGCGATGCGCGCGCCGCGCAGTTTCCGGAGTTCGGATTTTTTGAACGTCAGTACGTCCAAATCTTGAAAGTTAACGGAACCGCCGACGATCCGTCCGGCCGGTTCCGGTACCAGTTTGGCCAGTGCCAGCGCACTGATGCTTTTACCGCTGCCGCTTTCGCCGACCAGTGCGACGATTTCGCCTGAAAAAATCTGAAAACTCACGCCGTCTACCGCACGCACCGGATTGGCGGCGGAACC
>CAZSSI010000082.1:2322-6211 GCA_964609345.1 uncultured Verrucomicrobiota bacterium
AGAAAGGCGGGAATGATTTCCTGCTTACCGAGCGCCTGCGCGGTGAGCTGTAGAATATAGAAACCGAAAAAGAGGAACATGGCGGCCATAATGCCGGCCAATACGCCGCGACGACCGGTGTGCGCGCCGACCGGCACGCCGATCAGGGTGACAATCAGGCAGGTGAAAGGCGCGGCAAGGCGGCTGTGCATATCCACCATCAGCCGTGCACGGGTATTGCTGGAAATATCTTTTTTGGCGCGCAGGTAATGGCGCATTTCGCTGGCGGAAAGGAATTCCGTGTCTTTGATTTCCGACATGAAAGTCTGCGGCGTTTCGCGCAGATCGCGCATTTCTTTCTGGAGAATCATTTCCGGCGGACCGTCCAGATCGCCGTTTTCTTTGTAGGCCTGAACCGTGAGATCCATAAACCACCAGCGGCCGTCGAGCCAGAGCGCCTTTTCGGCTTTGTATTTGAAAACATCCGATCCGTCAGGCCGCTGTTCGATCAGCTCGACGTTGTACATGGAGTGGTCGCGTGAATCAATTTTCTGCACCATCCAGACATGGTTGCGGTCTTTGAGCGCCAGACTGCGGGAAAAAAACTTTTCGTTATCCCGGCCAGCCGCCTGGTATTCAAGGAATTTTTTCGCGCGATAACCGGAGTCCGGGGCGACATTTTCGTTGATATACGCCACGATCAGCGTGGCTGCGATTCCAACGCCAATAAACGGCATGACGATACGGTAGATGCTGACCCCGCCGGCACGCATGGCGATGATTTCGCTATAGCGGGTGAGCCGCGAAAGGCTGTGAAGCATAGCCAGCAGTAAACAGGCGGGCAACAGGAGAACAATTTTCGGCGGAAGGTGCTGACTGTAATAATAAAGGATTTCTGAGATGCGGATGCCGCTGTCGAGGAACTCGCTGAAGTTGTCGAACAGGTCGCTGATGATAAAAATGAGCAGGAACCCGATCATGCAGTACAACAGCGGAACCAGCAGACTTTTCAGAAGATATTTGGTGAGAATTTTCATACAAAGGCCTAAACGGTAGCGGGAAAGACGCGCACCCGCAAGTGCCGATGCATGCGACTTGAAGAACCGCCGCCGATACCCGATACTCGCCGCAACCTGAACGGAGATTGCCTCATGTCCGCGCTTGAAGTCCGTATTGAAGAACCGGTGACCTTTGTCATTTTTGGCGCGTCCGGCGACCTGACCCGCCGCAAGCTGCTGCCCGCGCTCTACACTCTGTTTAAAGAAGGCGCGCTGACCGGCAGCTTTTCCATCGTCGGATTCGCCCGCCGCGACTACGACAACCAAAGTTTCTGCGAGCTGATGGCGGATGCTCTGCGCGAATACAGCCGCACGGCAACAGACGAACCGTCGCTAAAAGCCTTTTGCTCGCACCTGAGCTATCACCGCGGCGATCTGGCGGACGCGAAGGCCTACGCCGAACTTCAAACCAAATTCGAAAACGGCACCCTGCCCGCCAACCGGCTTTTCTACCTCTCCATTACACCCGATCTGGTTGCCTCCGCCGTAAGCTTTATTGAAAACGCCGGATTGATTACGCCGCCGGATTCCAACCCCTGGACACGGGTCGTCGTTGAAAAGCCGTTCGGCCACGACCTGCAAAGCGCCAAGGCGCTGAATCAGGTTCTGCTCAGCCATCTGGACGAAACCCAGATTTACCGGATCGACCACTACCTCGGCAAAGAAACCGTGCAGAACATTCTTTCGTTCCGCTTCGCCAACACGATCTTCGAACCGGTCTTCAACCGCACTTATGTCGATCACATTCAGATCACCGCCGCTGAAACTGTCGGCATGGAAAGCGGACGCGGCGCGTTCTACGACCAGACCGGCGCGCTGCGCGACATGGTGGTCAACCATCTTTTCCAGCTGCTCTGTCTGGTGACGATGGAACCGCCGGACGGGCTGGATGCGCGCTCGATCCGTAACGAAAAAATGAGAATCCTGGGCGCACTGCGACTGGCCGACGCGACGAAGAACCGGTCGGCAATTTGCTTCGGACAGTACGGCGGCGACAGCAAAACCAAAGCCTTTCGCGACGAAGATCGCGTCAGTCCGCAGTCGAACACCGAAACCTTCGCCGCCCTGCGGATGGAAGTCGGCAACTGGCGCTGGGCCGGCGTTCCGGTTTATCTGCGCACCGGCAAGCGGCTGGCGAAAAAAACCACCGAAATTGCCATTCAGTTCAAAGCGCCGCTGCTGTCGCTTTTCCAGCATGTCGCCTGCAAAGGCGACGTATGCGACCTGACCGGCGTAAAACCCAACACGCTACTCTTCCGGATTCAGCCCGACGAAGGCATTTTCCTGCAGGTTTCGTCCAAACGCCCCAGCATGCAGATGGTGGTCGAAAGCGTGAACATGGACTTCTCCTATTCCGGCAAATGGGACAAAGATCTGCCGGAAGCCTATGAGCGACTACTTCTTGATGCTTTGCGCGGTGACTCCACCCTCTTCACCCGCTCCGACGAAGTCGAAGCCGAATGGGCCGTCATCGACACCATCCTCGCCGAAGCGAAAAATAAACCATTCGCCTATCCGTCCGGCTCGTGGGGTCCGGCGGAAGCCGACGAAGTCCTGCTTTCCGGTGCTTGGGAAAATCAATGAACACCAAACTGATTTATGTCACCGCGCCGTCGCACAGTGAAGCAGAACGGATTGCTGAAACCGTAGTAAACGAACGGCTGGCGGCCTGCGCCAATATTCTAAACGGCGTCACATCCATCTTTCACTGGGAAGGGAAACTCTGCCGCGAAGACGAAGCGGTTCTGATTCTGAAAACAGCGGATGAAAAAACCGCTGCGCTGACGGCGCGAATCAAAGAACTTCATTCCTACGAATGTCCGTGCATTGTCGTCCTGCCGATCGAAGGCGGCAATCCGGCGTTTCTAGAATGGATTCAGCGCGAAGCCCGCTAAACCAGCTTCGTTCCATTGTTCTCAAACGTAATCAGCCGCTTTTTGTACAATGCGCCGATGGCCTGCTTGTAGGTTTTTTTGCTGACGCCGAACAGACGATAGATTTCTTCCGGCGGAGTTTTGTCGGTGACCGGCATAAACCCGCCCTGCGCTTTGATGTAATCCAGAATGACATCGGTGAGATCGGTAACTTTTTCGAAGCCTGGTTTATGCAGGCACAGATCGATCTTGCCGTCGGGCCGAACCTGCTTGATGAAACCGGCAATTTTTTGCCCCCGTTCCAAGGGCTGGAAAACTTCGTTGTAGAAAAGGATGCCCCAGTGCCTGCCGTTGACGATGGCCTTGTATCCCAGATCGGTTTTGTCGCAGATCATCAGCTTCACCGCTTCGCTCTGCTTATAGGCTGGCGGCGTGCGGTCGAGAAATTTATCGAGCTTGGACGAGGCGGCGATCCGTCCGCTGGCTTCGTCGAGATAGATGTACACGATGCAATACTGCCGTTCGAACATTTCCACCTTCTGCTCGCGGAACGGAACGAATAAATCTTTCGGTAAGCCCCAGTCGAGAAACGCGCCGATGCCGGTGACGGACGCCACACGCAGACAGGCAAACTCGCCGACCTGCGCAATCGGCTTGAGCGTGGTGGCGGTCAGACGGTCTTCGGAATCGCTCATCAGGAAAACTTCGACGACGTCGCCGACGTTCCACCCTTCCGCCTTCGCCGGGCTTCGGCGTGACAGGTCAGGAACATAGCGATTGGGCATCAGGATTTCGCCCAACGTGCCGCCGTCAAGCATCAGGCCGCAGTCGGTTGACCGCAGAATCTTCAGCCGGTTGGTTTTTCCTATTTCAGCCATAAGCCTCCTAAATCAGAAATAAATAGTAATCGCCCACAAATCTGCACGAATAAACACGAATATAAAGATGTTTCACCCGCTCCCATTCGCGAAAATTCGT
>CAZSSI010000083.1:0-6199 GCA_964609345.1 uncultured Verrucomicrobiota bacterium
ACCGGCAGTTTAGTGTGCGCCTGAATTTTCGCAACCAGTCCGCGTGCGCCTTCGGCGATAGAGTCGCGCACACCGGTAACACCTTCACGGGAGACGCAATAAACAAAGCCGTTGGCGTCTTTGACAATCTGCTTAATCCGTTCTTCAGGCGTCGTCGGTGTAATCAGCGAAATGGTGTTCAGGTTAGCGGCGGAAATAAATTTTTTATACGGCCCGGCTTCTTCGCGCGGCATATCCAGAATCAGGAAGCCGTCAATGCCAGCGGCGGCGGCATCATTCATCGCTTTTTCGAAACCACGGGCGTAGAGCGTATTGAGGTAGGCGTAGAAAATCAGCGGAATCTGAGAGCGTTTCCGGATTTCGGAAACCATATTCATGACGCCGTCAAAAGTGGCCCCGGCGGCCAGCGCGCGGGTGGCAGAATCCTGATTGACGCGACCATCGGCCAGCGGATCAGAAAACGGCAGGCCGAGTTCGACCAGATCCACTCCGACGTCTTCAAGGCGCAGAACAATATCCACCGTATCAGCAAGCGACGGGTCGCCCGCGCCGATGTAAGCGATAAATCCTTTTTTGCCCTGTTTTTTGAGGGCGGCGAATTTTTGATCAACGCGTGTCTTTTTCATTTTCCTTCCAGAAACTTGCGAATGAGCAGCGCCCGCTTAATGTCGCGCTCTTCAGGGCTCAGTGCTGCACCCGCTTCTTTTTGCAGGTGCGCCGGGTGAATCCGGATAAAGAGACGGTCAATGTCGCGCCGCACCATGTTCGGCATGAGGCCAAGATCAACGCCCATTCGCAAAGCGGAAAGCAGATTGAGCGCTTCGCCGGTGGTCATTAGCGCGGCGTTGGCCAGAATGCCGTAGGCGCGGCCAACGTGGTCATGAACGCGGATTTCCTGTTTACTCATTAGCCGCAGGCGGGCGTTTTTTTCATGTTCGATCACTTCGAGAACAATCTGTTCCAGATTGGCGATGATTTCCTGTTCCGGTTTCCCGAGCGTAATCTGGTTCGACATCTGGAACATGTGCCCCGATGCCTCGGAGCCTTCGCCCCAGAGTCCACGCACCGCGAGGCCGATTTTTGAAACCGCATTGATTACCGGTTTAATTTCTTCGGTCAGCACCAGTCCGGGTAAATGGAGCATAACGCTGGCGCGCAGGCCGGTGCCGACATTCGACGGACAGGCCGTCAGGTAACCGAGCTTGCTGGAGAAAGCGTACGAAAGCCCCTGCTCCAGCGCATTATCCAGTTCGTCGGCAACTTCCCACGCCTTTTGCAAATTCATCCCCGGCTGAAGAGACTGAAGGCGGATATGATCCTCTTCATTCACCATCACGGCGCGGCATTCGTCCTCGTTAACAAACACCCCGCTACCGGTTTTGCGTTCGGCCAGTTCGCGGCTGATCAAGTGGCGTTCAAAAAGTAAATCGCGGTCGAGTTCGTTCAGCTCGTCCATTCGCCAGCGCAAAAAGCTACTATTGTCTGGCACTCCGTCGAACGCCAGTACGACTTCATTCCAGACGCGGTTGCGAACCTCTTTGGAGGCCCAGCCAGGAAATGTTGTTTCGCGCAGATTACGGGCAAGCCGGACGCGGCTGCTGATAACCGGCCCTTCGGCAGGGCCCGACTCCAGCCAGCCGCCGTGGCGTTGTAACAGTCCGTCGAGAGTCATTTCTTACCCCCGTCGTCCGGCGTATTTTCTTCGCGGTGTTTTTTGATCTGATCGCGCAGTTTAGCTGCTTTTTCGAAATCCTCGCGGGCAATCGCCGCTTCCAGGTCCTGTTGAAGCCGGGCGATCTTCGATTTCACCTTTGTCTGCACTCCTTCGCGTGCCGGAATTTTTCCGAGATGCTGTCCGCTCTGGTGCATCGCCTTGATCGCCATCGTGAGTTCAGCCATGAATGTCTTATAGCAGTCCGGACAGCCGAGCCGCCCGGTTTTCCGAAATTCTTCGCGGGCCATGCCGCAACGCGGACAGGCCAGACTGAGTTCGTGGGCGATATTTTTTTGCGGCCCGCTCAGGCCCATCAGAATGTCGGTGATGGAAATCGGGCTGTTCAGATCGATGCCTTGCGCAATGGCGTGTTCTTCGCAGAGATGAACTTCTTTCATCTCGCCGTTGACCACCTGCGTCATATGCACGACCGCTTCTTTTTCGCAGAGATCACACTTCATTAACTATTTTCCCATTAAACTTTGACGCCGTCTTTGCCGGCAAGTTTCCGGTAGGCCAAAGCCAGTTTTTTCGTGACCGGGCCGGGTTTTCCGGTGCCGATCACCCGCTTATCCAAATCAACGACAGCGATGACTTCCGCGGCAGTTCCGGTCAGAAACACTTCATCGGCTGTCCAGAGTTCGTAGCGGGTCAGCACGGTTTCGGAAACGTCCATACCCATTTCGCGGGCCAGCACCATGACCTTGTCGCGGGTGATGCCTTCCAGTCCGCCGCACCAGGTCGGCGGAGTCATCAGCTTGTTACCCTTGATGACGAATACATTGTCACCGGAAGCTTCGGCGATGAAGCCCTGCGAGTTGAGCATGAGACACTCCATCACTCCGGCGTTGATCGCTTCGATCTTGGCCATAATGTTGTTGAGATAGTTCAAACTCTTGACGCGCGGATTAACCGCCTCGGCCATATTACGGATGGTGCCGGCGGTGATGATGCGCATTCCTTTTTCGTAGAGTTCAGCCGGATAGAGCTGAATGTCCGCAGCAATGATAATGACCTGCGCCTTTTTGCACTGATACGGATTAAGTCCCAGCGAACCGACACCGCGCGTGACGACATGGCGCAGATAGCCATTCTTGATACCGTTGGCTTTGCAGGTTTCGACCGTTGCAGCGATCAGCTCTTCTTTGGTCATTCCGATATCGAGCGCGATCACTTTAGCGGAATCAAACAGACGATCCATGTGCTCGCTGAGGAAAGCGATATTACTGTCGTACACGCGGGTGCCTTCAAAAATACCGTCACCGTACAGCAGACCGTGGTCGAAAACCGAAACTACCGCGTCTTTTTCATCAACCAGTTTCCCGTTTAAATAGATTTTCATAGTCCTTTTCCTACTCTTCCAGTTTCCCGTCTTTTAAAACCAGCTCGCGCTGACACCGGCTCGCCACTTCGTCATTATGCGTCACGATGATCAACGTACGGTTTGCAGATTGCGCTAATTCAAAGAGGTTGTTCAATATATTTTCGCCGGTATGCGAATCCAGATTGCCGGTCGGTTCATCGGCCAGAATAAGGTCAGGATCGTTCATCAGCGCCCGGGCAATCGCCACCCGCTGCTGCTCACCGCCCGAAAGCTCCGTCGGGCGGTGATCCATCCGTCCGGACAGGCCGACCTTTTCGAGAAGCTCTTCAGCGCGGGCCTTCACATCGCGCCCGTTACCCGCCACCGCCATGGACGGCAGAACCACATTCTGGCGGACGTCCAGTTCCGGCAGCAGGTGATACCCTTGAAAGATGAAGCCGCACCGTTTTGCACGGAACGCAGCCCGTTTCGCCGGCTTCATTTTACCGAGACTGGTTTCCTCAAAAAAGACATCGCCCGCATCCGGCTGATCCAGTCCGCCGAGAATATGCATCAGTGTGCTTTTACCTGCGCCGCTGGCTCCCATAATGGAAAGCGTCTCGCCGCGCTTAATCGTCAACGACACGCCGTGCAACACCTCCACCGCCCGCTTGCCGATGTGATAGGTCTTATGCACCTCTTCCGCTCTTAAAATTGTTTCACTCATTACGTAAAGCCTCCACAGGTTCGAGACGCGCGGCACGCCAGGCGGGAACGAGACCGGCGAGCGTGCAGATAACCAGAACGGTGGCGCAGACGGTGACGACGTCGCTGGTCGTCGTGTGCGACGGAATCTGGCTTAGCTGGTAAAGCTCTTTCGGGAGCAGATCGACGCGGAACTGCGAGGAGATGAAGTTGAGCAGTTCGTTGCGATATTTCAGCGCCAGCAGTCCGAGTCCCAGCCCCATCCCGGTACCAATCACGCCCTGCACCATGCCGATCCAGAGAAAAATCGCGACAATCCGCCGATTAGGAAATCCGATCGCTTTCAGCAAGCCGATTTCATGCGTCTTCTGCACCGTGAGAGTAATCAGCGTATTGGTGATTCCGAACGCCGCGACGATGGTGATAAAGATCAGCAGGAAAAACATCATGTTCTTCTCGGTCTGCAGCGCGGTGAAAAGCTGGCGGTTCAAATCAATCCAGGTCTGCGCTTCAAAATACCGGCCCAGCGCTTTTTTAACATCACGGGCGATAACCGGCGCTGACATCGGGTCGGCGGTCATCACCTGAATGTTATGAACGCCTTGCTCTACATTGTAAATGGAACGCGCAGTCTGGAGCGATGTCAGCACATAGCCTGCATCAATTTCATACATACCGACTTCAAAAATCCCGCTGACCGTTAGCTCTTCCGGAAGACGAAGTTCATCCCGCGAAACAAAGTTTTGCGGTGAATAGACCAGTAGCTTATCACCCAGCCGCAGGCCGCAACGCAGCGCCAGGTCGCGTCCGACAACAATCTGGCCGTAGCCGACAGAAAACGTTCCTTCAACCATGTGGTTCGGAACCTGACTGACGGTTTTTTCCAGTTCGGGATCGATTCCGCGCAATTGTGCCGGCTGGGCATTATCGCCGACCTGAACAAAAACCATGCCTTCCAGATTGGGCGCCGCACCGGTGACACCTTTAACTTTTTTCAGAGCGCTGAGTACTTTGTCCGGCTGACGCACAATGCCACCGTATTCAGAAACCTTGACGTGCGCGTTAAAACTGAGAATCCGTTCGCGCCACGTTTCGTCGAAACCGGTCATCACCGACAGAACCACGATGAGTACGGCTACACCGAGTGTGACACCGAGAAGCGAAAGCAACGTCACCATTGAAAGGAACGATCGCTTGGGCTTCAGATACTTAAACGCCAGAAATATAGAAAAGGACTGTTTCATGAATGCGGCGCATCATACGCAGACGCACGCGGAAAGCAAAGTTTCCAATGTCTTGAAAATATCTCAGAACCGCCGGTTTAGAAACTCTGATTAGCCCAATCGTCCGCAAACGGGACATCCGGGGCGGCGGACAGCAGAAATGCGTTGGAAAGTCATGTTGCGCGAGTCGAAATTAAATTCCCCTCCACGATCAGCCGCAGGGCGATGTTCGCCTGCATGGATGCGGCAATGCCGACGCGCGGAGCCATCAGTCCACAGCCGGGCCGCGCTCCGGTTTCCAGATCGCCGACGACATAAATATTCTTTCCCATCTTCTTTACACCGATCGTTTCTTCCGGCCCGTAACCGGCGAGACCCGAAGCGGTAATCAGAGGGACATTCGGTTTCCGCGCGGCGAACGCCTGCATCAGCATTACCTTTTGATCGGCGCGGTCGAACGCCTCAATCATGACGTCCACGTTTTCAAACATTGGAAAAAGATTTTCCGGGGTCAGCTTCACCGCGTGCGCCTCGACCTCGACGTACGGATTAATTTTCCGGAGATTGGAAACCAGCGCGTCGGTTTTAAGCAACCCGAGCTGATCGATAAAATACTGCTGGCGGTTCAGATTGCTTGGCTCGATGACATCGAAATCGGCAACGATCAACCGTCCGACGCCGACCCGCGCCAGCGCAACGGCAATGGCGGAACCAAGTCCGCCGAGCCCGGCGATACCGACCGTCGCCACTTTGACTTTGGCATGAACGCCGGGCGTATGACGCGATGCCATCAGCGCCTCGAGTTCATCTACCGACGGCGCTTCACCGCGCTTGATCAGACAAACCTCATCGCCGTCAGCTAGCGGCGCGTCCGCGCTCATCGCCGCGCCGTTCAGAATAACGACATCGGCCTCCGGCTTAACGCGCTGGCGCAACCCGAACAGCGTCTCGCCGTCACCCATCTCAACCTGACGTTCATTGAGCTTAATCTTCATGCCATCATTGTTAACCCGATTAGTCGGTTCTGGCAAACCGTTTACCTTCCGTAAGTCAAAAGTAGAGCCAGAAGCAAGGGCCACCAGCTAGATCCCTTTCTGAAGAATCTGTCGGACTGGGGTTGCTTCACAGGCTGATGGAGTTCAGCTTCGCACGTTTCAGTAAGAATCAGATTCCTCTTTCAGGTTTCATCCTTCATATTTCCGCTTTCTCTTCACGCTCCGGTAGCTCAGCTGGACAGAGCAACGGTTTCCTAAA
>CAZSSI010000084.1:0-6137 GCA_964609345.1 uncultured Verrucomicrobiota bacterium
CGGCAGATCGTCGCCGTGAATGACGGCCAGCGCATCCAGTGCGGTTTTTAGGCTGAGGATTGTCATGCGGCTTGGTTTGCCGCGCATTGCTGGTTGCTGTAGTAGGTCTTGTGCCATTGCCCGGCTCCTTGGTTAGAAAATTACGACGGTTGGGATTTTGCTGACTGGGTGAGGTTGAACGGCAAAGCCGATCTGTGAGCCGTTGCTGTCGATTACCGGCGTGGTGTCGCCGTGGATTGCTGAAACCTCTTCCAGACGTTCGATTAATTCCTTGATGTTCATGCCCTGCTCCTTTTTGGTTGGTTCCGTCACGGTGATGGCACCGACTGAAACAAAAAAAACGCCTATTTCGCGGTGCGAGCTTCGGCGTCTCTCAGGGCTACGAATCGAATGTAATTCGACACAGAACGGCCATCCGCATTAGCAACCCTCTTCAACATGTCGTTTTCCTTGCGTGAAAACGTCACGTTTATTCGAATATTCTTATCTGCGATAGCCATGCCGGGACTATCCCGCTTTTCTGTTTTTCTCGCAACCACTTTCTGCCCTCCGTGCTATCAAACTGTCATCACCATACGATTTTTTTAAATACCGTCAACCCCTTTCGGTGCCATCACCGTTCGACCACGGTGCGGTCAAGAGATATATTATGCGACGTACATCCAGAAAGCCGGAAAAGTTCAAAAACTATGATGATTAAAGATTTTATATGGCGCTGACTGATAAGATCAAGTTGCGCCTAATCCTGCCGTCTGTGGAAAAAAACTGAGATTATCTCTCGGATTTGAAGGTTTGAAACGGCAGATACCGGTGTTTAAGAATTCGATCCCAAGCCCAAGAAAATTCCAACCGTTGAAAAATACAGGGTCAATTTTCCAGAGCCGCTTTGAAGTCAGGAGTTCTTAGTGGCTGACTTCGGCAAATCCGGCACGATCAAATGGCCAGCAGACGAAGAATGCCGGGCCGAGAATCTGTCGGCGATTGACGGGGCCGAAATAGCGACCATCTAGACTGCTTTCCGTGTTGTCGCCAAAAAACAGATACTGATCATCCGCCGTTGTAATGGAGTCGCCAGCTTTCGCAATTAAGGGCGTTGGGGTGGTTGGATGGGCAAACTGATACCCCTTATAATTCGTATGATTGAAAATTTTATCGAAGCGGGGATCGATTGGCTTTTTACCGTTCACCAGCAGATATGGAGGGGAAACGGAAATGGTTTCGCCGGGCAGGCCAACCATGCGCTTGATGTAATAGGCATCTTTTTGAACCTGCGGGTGGGTTAACTCACGGGTATCAAAAACCGTTATATCCCCCCTCTTCGGCCGGATGAAATTATATTTGATGCGGTTGACTAGAATGTAGTCGCCGCTTTTGGTCACACCATCATCGCCAGCCAGTAAATCGCCTTTTTTAATTTCTTTTCCAAAGAGCGACCGAATACGTTCCAGATTTTCCATCAGAAGCGCCGCCGGGATTTCATGCGGAACATCATTTATATAAAGAGTGTATTTGGTTTTGCCCTTATTGGTCTGCAGGTCAAGTTTCGACATGCCATGCATATCCGCCACCATTCGCAAGTAGCCGCTTGTTTTGGCGTGGACGGCCTGATGTCGTTCGCCGAAAAGAATCAGGTTCGCAATATTTGCCAGTGGATTATCGGCTTTAATGGTTGGTTCGGCCTGAACTGTGATGCCGTATAGCGTCGGTTGCATCGAACCGGTTGGAATTTTGAAAGGCTGAAAAAAGTAGGCGCGGATGGCCATAGCGGCAGCGATGGCCACAAATAGCACCTCAACGTTCTCGCGTACTTTGGGGTGCTTTTTCGGCGGCGCTACTTTTTCGCAGGTTTTGAGGACGGCTGCTCCGGCAGTTTCCATCAACTCCCCTGCCCCACTTTTGCGGGTGGCGCGGGCGACCTGTTCGCCGGTGCGCAACTGTTCCAACAGTTTGGGATCGGCGATGTCTTCATGCATATGCCGGACGTGCTTGGCGTAGTGCAGAATGTCCTTAAGTTCTTTGCGCGCTTTGCGGGTCTGGAAAAATTTCATATCGTCTATTCCTGCTTTGTTTTGAGCACTGCGATGAACGCTTCCTGCGGAATATTCACCTTGCCGATGCTCTTCATTTTTTTCTTACCCTCTTTTTGGCGTTCAAGCAGTTTCCGTTTACGGGAAATATCGCCGCCGTAACATTTGGCCGTTACATCTTTTCGGTAGGCCTGAATCGTTTCGCGAGCGATAATTTTTCCACCCAATGCCGCCTGAATAGCGACAGTAAAAGCCTGCTTCGGGATTACCTCTTTGAGAGACGCGCACATCTGTCGTCCGCGAGGAATCGCCTTGGAGCGGTGAACAATGGACGAAAAGGCGTCGACGGGTTCGCTGTGAATCAGAATATCCATTTTGACGAGATCAGACAGACGGTAGTCGGCATATTCATAATCCATCGAGGCGTAACCGCGGCTGATGCTTTTGAGCCGGTCGTAGAAATCAATCAGCACTTCGTTGAGCGGCAGATCGCACGTGAGCATGACGCGCGTCGCGTCAATCGAATCGGTATGAGTAATCTCGCCGCGTTTTTCCATTACTAGTTGCATCATATCGCCGAGGCAGATCGTCGGCGTAATGATGGTGGCCTTAATAAACGGCTCTTCCATGGTTTCAATCACGGTCGGATCCGGCAGATAGGTCGGGTTGTCGATCTCGAGCACCTCTCCGCTTCTCTTTTTTATTCGATAAATAACATTCGGATAGGAAGCGATGATATCGAGGTCGAATTCGCGGCGCAGGCGCTCCTGCACAATTTCCATGTGAAGCAAGCCGAGGAATCCACAACGGAAACCAAAGCCGAGCGCAACAGAAGATTCCGCCTGATAGGAAAATGCGGCGTCATTCAATCGCAGTTTATCGAGTCCCTTGCCGAGCTTTTCGTAGTCGCTGGTTTCGATCGGATAAATGCCAGCGAAAACCATCGGATGGATTTCCTTAAAGCCCGGCAAAGCATCCGGAGCCGGATTGCGAGCGGTGGTCATTGTATCGCCGATCTGGATTTCAGATGAATCTTTGATGTTGGCGATCACATAGCCGACGGTGCCTTCGGTCAGCTCCTTACGGGATTCCGGCTCAGGCGTGAATACGCCGACCTCTTTAATTTCATACTCACGACCGGTGCTCATCATGCGAACTTTTTCACCGGCTTTCAGATTTCCACTGAACAGACGCATGTAAACAACGACACCACGAAAAGCGTCATACTTGGAGTCGAAAACAAGTCCTCGCACAGCGTTATCTTTAGACGGCTTGGGCGCTGGAATTCGCTCTACCACGGCTTCAAGCAGTTCTGCGACGCCTTTTCCTGATTTAGCGCTGACCTGCAAACAGTTGGTTGCGTCGATGGCTAACAGCTCTTCGATCTGACGCGCCACCAGTTCCGGTTGTGCGTTCGGTAATTCAACTTTGTTCAGAACCGGCACAACAGTCAGGTTGTGCTCAGAGGCTAGAAAAGCGTTCGAGACCGTTTGTGCTTCGACACCCTGTGCCGCATCCACAACCAGAATCGCGCCTTCACAGGCTTGCAGACTGCGGGAAACTTCGTAGGAAAAATCCACATGACCGGGCGTGTCGATCAGGTTGAAAAGATATTCTTTTCCATCCTTGGCGATGTACTTCATCGCAACCGGATGCGCCTTGATGGTGATGCCGCGTTCGCGCTCCAGATCCATCGCGTCGAGCACCTGCTCCTTCATTTTTCGGGCTTCAATCGCTCCGGTCAGCTGCAGGATGCGGTCAGCCAGCGTGGACTTGCCGTGGTCGATGTGGGCGATAATAGAAAAGTTTCGGATGCGTGAGAGATCAGTCATTTTAGATTTTCGATTGGAGATTTCAGATTTTTGAACAATAAGCCGCTTCGGCATTTGCACGCATCTGCGCGACAGCCGTTTTCATATCCAGCGCTTTAAAAAGTGACGTACCAGCCACAAACAGATTGGCGCCGTGTGCCGCCGCCGGTATGACGGTTTCAAGGTCAATGCCGCCGTCGATGGAAATCAGCAGTTCCGGGAATCGCCGCCGGATTTCAGCAATCTTACCTTCAGCCGTCGCAATATATTTTTGTCCGCCGAAGCCGGGATTAACCGACATGATTAAAACTTCATCCGCCAGTCCTTTTTCCAAGCATTGGAAAATCGATTCTACCGCTGTCGGCGGATTTACGGTGATGCCGCTTCGGCAACCGAGTGCGCGGATTTTTTTTAGCGTATCTTCAACGTCACAGTCGGCTTCGATGTGAATCAGTATCGTGTCCGCACCGGCCTTGGCAAACGCTTCGATGTGATCTTGCGGACGGATCAGCATCAGATGCACATCCATGGGCAAATTCGTCACACGATTCGCCATCGCGACGACCGCCGACCCCATGCTGATATTTGGCACAAAAACGCCATCCATGATGTCCATATGAATCTGGTCAGCCCCTGCCCTTTCGCACTGGCGAATGGCCGTTTCCAGATTTCCAATATCGGCCGCCAAAATCGACGGCATGATTTCAATTTTCGGCATATTTTCCCCAGCAAAAATGTGAGGAGGGAAGCTACCGAACCCGTTCCGAAAAAGCAAGAAGAGCGGGCTTTATTTGCCGGTGCCGGATTACGCTTGTCGGACTTCATTCTTTCTGCCCCAATAAGACCACTGATGAAAGATCAACTGATTAACGGACATTTCAAGGGACTTGACGTTGCTTTTACCTATGCGGTGACAACGGACGCGGTGAACACAATTGTACTTCAGCACAATTGCGACCCCGCCGCCGCCCACATTCTAGGCCGGGCAGTCACTGGCGCTCTGCTGAGCGCGGCGATTCTTCCCGCCGGTCAGCGCATCAATGTCTGCTGGAAATATCACGGCATCCTGCGCACGATCATCGTGGATGCCGGGCAGGATGGCACGGTGCGCGGATTTATTTCACCGGCGCAGTTGGATCTGGAAGAAGACAATATGGACAAATTGTACGGTGAGATTGGTGATTTGCAGGTAGTCACCTCGCAAACTGGAAAGATTCTAAATTCAGGTACTGCGCCGGTTCCGTTGCACGATGTCGCCAAAGACCTTGCCTATTATCACTGCATCAGCGACCAAGTTGAAACTGGACTCAATGTGATGATTGGTTTTAACGCCGATCCGGAAAATCCGGTCTGCTTTTGTCAGGGCTGGATGATTCAGGCGTTGCCCGGAACCGATCTGGAACGGTTCGACCGGCTCCGCCACCGAATGGAAAGTCCAGCATTCCGTGAGCTGCTTTCCCGCGAAACCGATTACGAAGCGCTGGCCGGTCTGCTTACCGCTGAAGAAGTCGGATTTTCCGGACTGCATACAAACGTCTGCCCTGCTCCGAAGTTTGTCTGCCCGTGCAGTCGTGAAAAAATGGAAGCGGTTGTCCGCACGTTGCCGATTCCGGAGCGGATGGAACTGGTGCAGAAAAAGGACCCGGTCAAAATTAATTGCCAGTTCTGCAACCGGCATTATGAACTGTCCATCGACGAATGCATCATCGCCTGGAACCGGAAAAATTAGGGATCAGCCGAGACGCTCATTCCGACATTCAAGGTATGCAGTTCCGGCTTTAGCCGGTCTTCTTCTCCTGCTTCTGCCGGTCGGCGGAAGGAAGGATCAAATCCATCGGCTGGCCCTGGGTGGAGAGGATGAGCAGGCGCGGCTCGCCGTTGATGTGCACCGAGTACGGCAAAATTCTCAGTTGCAGTAAAACCTGAATCTGGTTCGGCGTGAGTGAGAGCCCTTTGTAGTCCGGTGAAAGAACATACGCACAGCCCTCTTTCCAGCCGGAACAACCGTAGGCGGTGCGCCCTTTGATAATTTCTTTTCCGCAGAGCGGACAACTGCCGATGCGTGAGGCGTCAAGTTTTCCGGAGGCGCTGGTTTGGATCAGTCCGCGAATGTAACCACAGATGCCGTTCATGAATTCACCGGCATCGAGTTTCTGTCGCTCGATCTGTTTGAGTTTTTCTTCCCACTCGCCGGTCATTTCGGGCGACTTCAACAACGGGTCGCGAATGAGTGCAATCAGACAGCGCCCCATGTCGGTGGCCAGCAATAGCTTTTTCTCACGCCGGATGTAGTTGCGCG
>CAZSSI010000085.1:0-1782 GCA_964609345.1 uncultured Verrucomicrobiota bacterium
TGACCGAAGGCAAGCTGATCAAGGAATACAAGCCGCGCTACAACACGATGTTCAAGGACGATAAGCGCTTTCCGCTTCTGCGGGTTGATCTGCGTAAGCCGTTGCCGAAGTTTGAACTTTGCCGGATCGATAAAAACGATGGTGCGGTCTATTTCGGTCCGTACACTTCAGGACTGGCGGCTCGCGCGGCGCTGGAATTTGTCGAAAGGCGTTTCGGAATTCGCCAGTGCCGACCGGAGCATCCGGATGCAGAAACCTATCAGCATTGTCATAACGACATTATCCGGCAATGTGCCGCACCGTGCGTCGGCAAAGTTTCGCCGGAGGAATACATGGAACGCGTTCAGACCGCCTGCGCTTTTCTGCGCGGCGAACGGCCGGAATATATTAAAGAAGTCCGCGCTCAAATGGAAGCCGCTGCGGAGAAACACCGGTTCGAAGAAGCCGCCGCATTGCGCGATATGATGTTTCTGCTGACCCGCGCGGTGAAAGAAAAAGCGCTGGTACGTAAAACTGACCGGATGTTGATCAACGACGCAGATCGCGGCGTTCGGGAGCTGGGCGTAGCGCTTGGTTTAGCAAAGCCGCCGCGAGTGATTGAGTGCTTTGACATTTCAAATATTTCCGGAACCTATGCAGTGGCAAGTATGGTGACGGCGGTGGATGGCGTTCCGGCACCGCAGCGCTATCGCCGGTTCCGTATCAAAACCGTGGAAGGCAGCGACGATCCGCGCATGATGGCGGAGGCTGTCAGCCGTCGGTACGGACGGCTCAAAGAAGAGCAGGGCGCTATGCCCGACTTGATCGTGGTGGATGGCGGGATTACTCAGTTGCGCGCCGCTTTTAACGCATTAGAAAAAAACGGCGTAAAAATTCCCATTATTGGCATCGCCAAGCAGCACGAAGAGATTGTGTGTGATGGTCAGCGCTCGATTTTTCTGCCGCGCGATTCCCGGGCTCTTCGGGTTATCACCGGCTTACGCGACGAAGCGCACCGGTTCGCCATTTCTTATCACCGGAAATTGCGCGCACAACGCATTCGCGAATCGGCGCTCGACGAAATTCCAACCATTGGGAAAAAGAAAAAAGAGCTTCTACTGAAGCACTTTGGTTCATTCGAACGGCTACGCAAAGCGACGCTCGAAGAACTGCTCGCCGCTCCGGGCGTCGGCCCGAAGACGGCGGAGCTGATCTGGAACTCCTTCGCGAAAAAAACGACTTAACGGAGTTTCTTTTTCTCGGCCTTGGCGGCTTTCTTTTCCTTCATGGTCATGGCCGGTTTCTTTTTGGTCTCTTTTTTTGCATCCTGTGCTTTTGACATGTTCGGGTCTCCTTTGTTTTTTAGGGGCGTTGATGTGCGGCGTCGTAGGCTTTGATTTTGGCTGTCACTTTGGCTTCAGCTTCGTCATACATTTCGCGAATCATTTCGTCGTGAAATTCGTAAACGCGATCTTCAAAGTCGGTTGTCGCCAGTCGATCAAAGAGCCGTTCCTTGGCAGCCTGAATGTCTTTGCCGTAGATGTGGAACGAATCGGCCTGCCAGTTCAACCGGCCCAGCTTGACGGTCTTGCCGGTTTTGGCGGCCACGGCATCGGCAATGACTTCTTTGCTGAACAGGGTGAATCCGAACATGTTCATAAAGTTCGCGCCCCACGCGTCATTACTGCGGAAACGAATGTTGGTGTTGAGCCACCAGATGCCGTCGTCGTCTTCAAGAATGCGGTACCAGATGGACTGGAGGCACGGCGGGTCGAACACCTCGAGGTCGAGGTTCGGCATCCA
>CAZSSI010000085.1:1882-6095 GCA_964609345.1 uncultured Verrucomicrobiota bacterium
CGCAGGTCGGCGATGCCGCCGGGGAACGCTTTGTGAATCATCGGATCCTTCATCGGGTCAAGAACGGTGATGTTCATCGTGCAGTCGAGGCTGAGCGGGTCGTCGGGTTTGTCGTACTGTGTTTTAAAACGGGTTCCTTGTGTATAAAGCGCGGTTAGCGCTTTTTCGTAAGCTTCGGCGAGGGTTTCGGCTTCGACCGTGATGACAGGGATGTTTTTTGGCATCGTTTTCTCCGGTTAATGGTTAAAAAGTTCTGCAAGCAAATCGTAGGTAGCTTCCAGTGCTTCAGGCATAACACGCGGGCCGCCGAGTACTGGCATAAAGTTAGTGTCGCCGACCCAGCGCGGCACAATGTGTTGATGCAGGTGGTCTTTGAGTCCGGCACCGGCCGCTTCGCCGAGGTTATAGCCGATATTGAAGCCCTGCGGCACCATCACTTCGCTAAGCACCGCGACAGCGCGCGAGGTGAGCGCGGCCATTTCTGTAACTTCTTCGGCTGTGAATCCGTCGAGTTCGGCGATGTGGCGATAGGGTGCGACAAGCAGATGCCCGCTGTTGTAGGGATAACGGTTCATCAGAATCGCGCAGGTTTTTCCGCGATGAAGCAGCAGGTTTTCGCGGTCTTTTGTTTCGGAGAATATCCGGCAGAGGAAGCAGGCGGCTTCTTTTTCCTGACGAATGTAATCGATTCGCCACGGAGCCCAGAGCGGGCGGTTCATAGGGACACCCTTGGAATGATGGAAGATTGGAATAGTGGAAGATTGGTGCGAGCCGGACAATGACAGACAGAAATCTCAACCAACTCGTTTTTTCTGTATTCCCTCATTCCAGTATTCCTCCATTCCAGTATTCCATGTCGCTTAGGATTATGATTAAGATGCTTCGTCAACGCAAATAAGGAATTCATCCCGTGGCTGTAAAACTGATACATGGAACCGACGAATATCTGGTGAGTCACAACGCCCGCAAGGTTGTTAACGCGCTTTGCCCGGAAAGTGAGCAGACCCTCAGCCTCGAAACGGTTGTCGGCGACGTCAAAACGATCGACGAGGCCGTGGCCGCTTTGAAAACCTGTATCGGCGCACTGCGCACAATCGGGCTGTTCGGCGGACAGAAAACCGTCTGGCTGCGCGACGTTTCCATTTTTAAAGACGCTGTGATCAGTAAAAATGAGACCGTCAAAGACCTGCTCGGCAAACTGGCCGACGACATAAAAAAAGGTCTTCTATCCGGACAGAACCTGATCATTTCCGCTCCCGGCGTGGATCGCCGCTCCGCCTTTTATAAAGTCTGCGAAGCCGCCGGCGCCGTTGAAGCCTACGATCTGCCGGAACAGGACTACAAAAAGAAACCGGTTATCCGCGAACGGGCACAGGCGCTGTTTGCTCAGGCAAAATGCCGCATCAGTCCAGCGGCGCTTGATCTGTTTCTTGAAAAAGTCGGCACCGACACCCGCCAGCTGGTGATGGAAGCCGAAAAGTTGATGATCTATATCGGCGACCGCAAAGAGATCGCGGTTGAGGATGTTCAGGTCATCACCTCGTCATCAGCGGATGCCATTACCTGGGATTTCACCGACGCGCTTGGCGAGCGGAAATTAAGCGAAGCACTCAAGATTCTTCGTCAGCTGATTTTCCAAGGCGAAGCCCCCATTGGCATCATGTTTGCGATTGAGAATTTGTATCAGAACCTGATGCAATACCGCGCTTACATCGACCACGGTTGGCTTAAGTTGACAGCCAGTTACGGTGCCGGAGCTGTCCAGTGGAGCAACGATCCGGAAATGGATAAAATGTTCGCTCAGCTTCCGGCTGATCCGCGCGAAATACATTGGTTCCGAACGTCAAAACTCGGCCAGCAGGCGAAAAACTACAGCGCCGATGAACTGAGCCGCTGTCAGAAACGTCTGCTGAAAACTCACGAGCAGCTCGTCTCCAGCGGTGTTCCGCAGGAACTGATCCTTGAAATGCTGGTCATCAAACTGATTGCCAAAGTATGAGTATTCGCGACAACCTTGAAGTGGTCGAAGTACGTATTGCCGCCGCCTGCCGGAAGGCGGGCCGCAATCGCGATGAGGTTAAGCTGGTTGCCGTTTCAAAAACCAAACATGCCGAAGCGGTGCTGGAAGCCGCCGAAGCAGGACAAATTTTATTTGGCGAAAACAAGGTGCAGGAAGCGCAGGCCAAAATCCCGCTCTGTCCCGGGAATCTGCAATGGCACCTGATCGGCCACTTGCAGAGCAATAAGGCACGCGTCGCCGCCTCCGGACTTTTCCGTATGATTCATTCGGTCGATTCGGAAAAACTTCTCCGCGCGCTCGATGAGTATGCCGCAGTTCCGCTGCCGGTGCTTATTCAGGTCAATGTTTCCGGCGAAGGCTCCAAGGAAGGTTGTACGCCAGAAGATGCCGCCGTATTGATTGAAGCGGCTAATCAATGCTCGAAAGTTGAAGTGCACGGACTAATGACTATTCCGCCCTTTACGCCTGACCCGGAAAAAGCGCGAATTCATTTTTCAAACCTGCGTAAACTTCGTGACCGGCTTCAACAGGAAACCGGCACGCCGCTGCCGGAACTCTCAATGGGAATGTCGCACGACTTTGAGATTGCCATTGAAGAGGGAAGCACTTTCGTTCGAATCGGATCTTCAATCTTTGGAGAACGAAAGTGATGGAGTATTGGAGGATGGAGTAATGGAAAACCGGAAAAATCGAAATCGAGGCTATCAACAACTCCGTGTTTGGCAGGACGCACAGGAACTTTATGTGCAGACCTGGGCTTCATTTAAAACTTTTCCGTATGAACTCAAGCGGACGGTATCGCAGCAAATCGCATCGGTTGATTCGGTTCACCGTAACATTGCCGAAGGATATTGCCGGCGGGGTATTAAAGAGTATTTATATCACCTGAATATTGCGCTGGGGTCGTTGGGCGAGAGCGTTTCTGCGCTGGCCGCGTATCATCGGGCGGAGCATCTGACTCCAGAGGCATTTGAAAAGATGGATGCATTAGCCTTCAAACTCGAAAATGGTTTAATTAAACTGGTTGAGAAACTGGAAGAAAAGCAACAGGACGGAAGCTGGATTGATCACTTAATGGTTAAAGAGAACAACGTGCTCTACGAGACCAAATAGACCATCACTCCGATACTCCCGTACTCCACCACTCCAAGGAGAAGTTTACATGATAATGGAATCAAAAGTGATATTCGTCGGCGCGGGAAATATGGCGGAAGCCATCGTCAGCGGCATGGTAACGGCGCAGTTCTGCGCGCCGGAAAAAATCATTATGACGGATGTCCGCCCGGAGCGGCTGGCCGATCTGGAAAATGAATACGGTGTTTCAAGTTCTACCGACAACAGCGTCGTTAAAAATGCAGAGATCGTTGTGCTGGCGGTGAAACCGCAGGTGATGATGGATGTTCTCAAAGGAATTGCGACGGTGCTTCGCTCGGAAACACTCATCATCAGTATTGCTGCCGGAATTCCGACGGCGAAAATTGAAGCCGCACTGGGCGGGAAACGCCGTGTGGTGCGCGTTATGCCGAATACACCGGCGCTGGTCGGGCAGGGGGCTTCCGCGATTGCCGCCGGCACCCATGCCGACGAAGCTGACCTTGAAGTAACCGAAGCCATTCTAGGCTGTGTTGGGTTGACCGTCCGAGTTAAAGAAAATGATTTAGACGCAGTCACCGCACTGAGCGGTTCCGGTCCGGCTTATGTTTTTTACCTGATTGAAGGAATGCTGGCGGCGGCGGAAAAAATGGGATTGGATAAAGAAATAGCCCGCCGACTGGCGCTTAAGACGGTTGAAGGCTCGGCGCGATTAATGGCTGATTCCGGCGAAGCTGCTGATGTTCTGCGTGCCAAAGTGACGTCCAAAGGCGGAACAACTGAGGCCGCTATCCGTTCGCTTGACGAAGCGGATGTTAAAAACGCGATTGTTCTGGCTTTGCTGGCTGCGCAGATACGCTCTGTTGAACTGTCGAAATAAAAAAAGACCCCGGTAGAAAATCTATCCGGGATCTTTTTTGTCGATTAGACGGCTGTTACGTTGGCGGCCTGAAGACCTTTGGCGCCCTGAGTAACTTCCATCGTTACACTCTGACCGTCGGCCAGCGTGGTGTTGCCTTTAATGGCGGAGTGGTGGACGAAAACGTCCTTGCCGCCTTCCTGCGAAATAAAACCAAAACCTTTTTCGGCGTTGAACCACTT
>CAZSSI010000086.1:0-5954 GCA_964609345.1 uncultured Verrucomicrobiota bacterium
TGCTCGGCCAAAGTGAAAATATCATCCGGAATGGATATCGCGGTTTTCATGCCCGGAAGGTATAACCACGGTTATACCCAGTCAAACTTTTTCCGAGGTTTGGAAACTGGCGTGCTGGATTCCAGTCGTGCCGGATTACCGGTTCTTCCAGAAGTCGGGATGGCGGTGCTGGTTGGCGACGGCGAGAATCAAAATCGAATCGTTTTCGATGGAGTAGACAATTTCGTACGGGAATCTATTGGTCAGGCACCGGCGGCAGTTAGCAGATACTTCCGTCCATCCATCGGGATATTCAAGAATACGCGACACTGTTTGGTAGATTTCCAGCAGCAAGTCGGTTCCGAGTCCCGGTTGGCAGAGCTCATAATAGTCGACCGCATCATTCAGGTCGTGCTCTGCCTTGGGGAGGAAGCGATAGGTCATTTACTCAGCCGGGCCTGAATTTTTTTAAAGACCTCTTCACCAGGAACAGCCTTAACTTTTCCGGCGCGGTATTCCTGAAGGCGTTTTTCAGCCTCTGCAATCCAGGCATCTTGAATGGAGCGAACCGCCGGTGTGATGCTTTCCAGCAATTTATCAATCAGTCCTAGCCGTTCGTTGGCGGGAAGATCAATTGCTTCATCATAAATTTTTTCAGCGAGTGCAGTCATATCGTCACCTCGTCCACAGCCTAACGGATAACCGTTTCATTTCAACCGGATTTTTCCGGATCATAGGCCTGCGCCCTGAATCAGAGCCAATACTTTTCCAAGCGGAAAAGCTTCCAATGGTTGGAAATTTCAGCCTGTCGGGTTCCAACCCTTGAAATTTATCGCGGCATCACTCGAATGGCGGCGGCGCGCTGTTCCAGCGGCTCGGCTTCTTTGATCCGTCCTGTTCCGCGATAAAGAGCCGCCAGATTTTCAAGACCAAGAGCTACGTCAGGATGATTTGGCCCCCAAACTTTTTCTTTGATCGCCAATGAGCGCTTGAAAAACGACTCCGCCTGTTCACATTGGCCTTGCTTGCTATACAACGTTGCGAGGTTATTCAGGCTCGCTGCCACATCGGGATGATCGGGGCCAAAAGTTTTTTCTCGGATTGCCAGCGCGCGCTTATAGAGTGGTTCGGCTTGTGCGTATCGGCCTTGTTTGTCGTACAGCAGGGCTAGATTATTCAGGCTCATGGCCACAGCTGGATGATTCGAGCCGAGGGATGCTTCACTGATAGCCAACGAACGTTTGTAGAGTAGTTCGACTTGTGCGTACTGGCCCTGAGCCTCATACCGGCCCTGAGCTTGGTACATCATCGCAAGATTATTCAGGCTTTGTGCAAAAAATGATGATTCGGGCCAGCATCTTTTTCAGCAACATCCAAGGCTTCTTTTGCCACAGTCACGCCATGATCGTAGTCTCCTGCGCGATAAAGAGCGTTACTTTCATCGGTCAGTCGGCACCACTCTCTGTAAGCGCAGGAAGAAGTTATGGACAGTAATGAGAACAATATAAACAGACCAATTACGTTGATGCGCTTCGTCATGTGTTTATCCTCTTCTTGTTTTTGTTACCACTCATCCACCAATCCAGTATTCCATCATTCCATTCTTCTCAGTCGATCATGTTGACCAGCAGGCCGTCGCGGAGCTTTGGTTCGAACCAGGTGCTCTTCGGCGGCATCAGCAGGTTGGCGTCGGCGACGGCCATCAGTTGGTCGAGCGTGGTCGGGTAGAGCGAGAAGGCGACGGCGGCTTCGCCGGCGTCGACGCGGCGTTCGAGTTCCGGCGTTCCGTGGATTCCGCCGACGAAGTCGATCCGGTTGCTTTCGCGCGGATCGGCAATGCCGAGTAGCGGAGCCAGCACACGATCCTGCAACACGCTCACGTCGAGCGAAGCGACTGGGTCTTTCGACAGCGCCGCTTTCGGCGTCAGCAGGAACCACTTGCGGTCGATGTACATGCAGACGGCGCCGGGCGCGGCGGGCATTTTCTGGTCGGTTGCGGTGACAGTGAAAGCTTTTTCCAAGCCCAGAAAAAACTCTTCCTGCGACTGACCGTTCAGGTCAAAGACGACGCGGTTGTACGGCAGAATTTTGAGCTGACCAGCGGGGAAGAGCACGGTGAGGAACCAGTTGTACGGCTCGTTGCCGGTATGGTTCGGGTTTTCTTTGCGCCGCATCTGCGCCACGCGCACGGCACTGGCCGCGCGGTGGTGGCCGTCGGCTACATAAAACGCCGGAACGGATCCGAAAGCGGACTGCACGGCGGCGGAGTCGGCAATTTTCCAGACGGTGTGGATGATGCCGCCTGCGGCGGTGACGCAGTAGAGCGGTTTTTCCTGCGCGGTTTTCTGCATCAGGCCGGTGATGGTCGCGTTGTCGCGGTAGGTCAGGAAAATCGGGCCGGTATGGCTGTTGGTTCGGTCGACGTGTTTGGTGCGGTCGTCTTCTTTTGCGCGGCGGGTCTTTTCATGGATTTTGATTTTGCCGTTTTCGTAGTCGGCTACGTTGCAGAGCGCGACGACGCCGTATTGAATCCGTCCATCCATCTCCTGACTGTAGAGATAAAGCGTTGGCTTATCTTCGCGAATCAGCGAGCCGCCGGTTTTCAGTTTGGCAAAATTTTCGACCGCCTTGGCGTACACGGCGTCGGAATAGGGATCGGTGCTGTCCGGCAGATCGATTTCCGAGCGGGTCACGCGCAGGAACGAAAGCGGATTTCCGGCGGCCATTTCGGCGGCCTGTTTCCGATCCATCACATCGTAGGGAAGAGTCGCAATTTGTTCCGCCAGACCTGCGGCGGGCCGCCATGCTTTGAAGGGATTAATTTTCATGCGGCGGAGTCTACCCATCCCGCCTGAAAATGGAATCGCGAAGAAGGAAAAATTAACCGCAAAAGAACGCAGAGATCGCAAAAAGTAATTCTGAAACGGACGGACTGCCTCCCAGATTCTTTCTTTGAGTTCCGTGCGATCTTTCGCGGCGAATCAAAAATCCGGTTCGGAGCGGAACTCCAGTCGTTCTCCGGTGTACGGATGGGTGAAGCTGAGGAAGCTGGCGTGGAGTTTGAGTTGGCCCGGTGCGGTGCCGGAGCCGTAAAGACGGTCGCCGGCAATCGGAATGCCGAGTCCGTGTTCCGAGGCGGCGTGAACGCGGAGCTGGTGAGTTCGGCCTGTAACAGGAATAAACTCCACTCTTGTTTTTTTATTGTCGGTGCTCAGCACCTTCCAGTGCGTAATTCCGGTTTTTCCGTTCACCGGATCATAAATCTGGTAAGGGCGGTTTTCGACATCGAGGCGGAAGGGCAGTTCAATGGTTCCTTCGTCGCCGGTTACGACACCGTCGAGCAGCGCGATGTAATGCTTTTCCGTTTCGCGATCGTGGAACTGGCGCGACAGCTCGCGCTGTGCGTCGGCGGTCAGCGCCAGCACCATCAGGCCGGAGGTGTCCATATCGAGCCGGTGTACGGCGGGCTGTTCGATGCAGTCCGGATAAAGCGCTTTGATCCGCGCGACCACGCAGTCTTGATTTTCTTCGCCCTTGCCCGGCACGGCCAGTAATCCGGACGGCTTGCAGACAACGACGATGTCGTCGTCGGCATGGAGAATAGGAATACTGGAATGATGGAATGGTGGAATAGTGGAAGTTGGAAGAGATCCATCATCATTGCATTGTTCCACCATTCCATCATTCCAACATTCCAATCCACATAGCATGAAGCCGAGGATCGGCTGACATTTTTCGGCGCAGGCCGGATAGAACTCGCCGTGCTTACGGGTGCCGGATTTGTTTTCTTTACCCCAGTAAAATTCGCTGAGGCCGAGCGGCTTGAGCCCGTTGAGCGCGGCATAGTTCAGCAGTTTCGGGGCGCAGCATTCGCCGACGCCCATGGGAATATTGCCGGGGATGATCTCTGTCAGCGGACGGATTTCGCCGCGAAAATTGGTCAGGTGATAGAGCGCATGAATCTCTTTCATTAGCTGCTGGGAAAGCGCTTTGCGCTCGTCGGAAAGGGTTTTGTATTCCGGATCGGATTTTTCCATCGCCTTGAGCGCGCGGGTGCGGATGTTGATCTGTCGATCCGGCTCAGCGATCAGATCATAAAACTGTTTCGGATCGATGACCGGCGGAACCCAACCGTCGACCAACCACTCGCCGTCGTACTGACAGGAGAACGCTTTCAGAACGACGGTATTGCCGGAGCCGTCCACGCATTCGAGCACACCGAACATTTGTCCGCGCGCTTCGCCCAGCAAGTAATCGGTTGAAAATTTTGAAGGTAGGGACGCATCTCCGAGGCGTCCGCGGACGGCTGGGACAGCCGTCCCTACCCAATCAATCCGCTTGAATTCTTCGAGCTGGCGCATCAGATCCAGTGCATACTTGCGGCTGTTGCCTTCGCCCAGCGAATGAACCGTTCCGCAGGCGGTGCAGAATCCGGAAGCTGAAATGACTGGATCAGATGACATGCCGGGTAATGTACGGAGACCGCCCACGAATTTCACGAATGAACACGAATCATTTTTGACAGGATTAATGGGCGTCATGACGCATTTGCCTGGAAGCAGGGCTGAGCATAAGGGCTGTCTTGTAGTGTTAGCAACATCGCTTTATCAGGTATTAATGTTTTGGTTGCTGTGGCGGGCATAGAGCCTTCAGAAGAACTGTCGACGCACAAATTTTTGGTGGTTCGGCGTAGACGAGGCTTCCAGCCCCGTTTGCATGGGCAAGGCGTGTAGCTTCATCGAACGAGGCTGGAAGCCTCGTCTACGTTGGGAATCCATCACTCGGCTTTTGGATCGCGGCCCATGAGGTCTTTGAGCGCCTGACGCGGATCTTTGCCGTTTTCGACGATCTGGCAGACCTCTTCGGTGATCGGCATGGAAATGCCGTGTTCGCGGGCGAGGTCGCGGGCGACTTTGGCGTTCCAGATGCCTTCGGCGACCTGTTTCATGCCGCCCATGATGTCGCTGAGTTTTTCGCCTTTGCCGAGCCGTTCGCCGACGGAACGGTTGCGGCTGTGTCGGCTTCCGCAGGTGACGATTAAATCGCCGACGCCGCTCAGGCCGGAAAAAGTTTCCGGCTTCGCGCCGAGTGCGGTGCCGAGGCGCGTGATTTCGGCGAGGCCGCGCGTCATCAGCGCCGCCTTGGAGTTGTCTCCCAGTCCGATGCCGTCGAGAATTCCGGCGGCGACCGCGATAATGTTTTTGAGTGCGCCGCCCAGTTCGACGCCGATCACGTCGTCGGAGGTGTAGACGCGGAATGTTTTTCCGATGAACGCCTTCTGAATCGCGGCGGCATTTTTTCCGGCCACGGTGACGGCTGTCGGCACGCCGCGCGCCACTTCTTCGGCGTGGCTTGGGCCGGAGAGGGCGGCGATGTCACGGCCCAGCACATCGAAAGCGGTGGCGCTCATGCGGTGATGAGTTTTTTCGTCGAGTCCTTTGGTGGCGCTGACGATCAGCGCGTTAGCGGCGAGGTATGGCTTAAAGGTTTCTAGTGTGGTGCGGAAGAAGCGCGAAGGGACAACCAGCACGATCAGTTCCGCGTCTTTGGCGTCGGCGGGATTCGACGTCCAGTTGATCGCGGATGGAATTTTTACGCCCGGCAGATAGACGGTATTTTCACCGGCGCTGCGGATGGCTTTGATCTCTTCTTCGAACGGGCCCCAGATGGTCACTTGATTACCGTTGCCGGCCAGAATCATGCCGAGCGCCGTTCCCCATCCGCCGTTTCCAATGACAAAACATTTCATGGGTTTAAATTTCCCTGTTTGATTAAAAACATTTCCCACTAATCTGCACGAATTATCACGAATAGGAAGGGAAGCTTTAGGATTTAATTTGTGAAAATTCGTGTGATTCGTGGGCTAATAATTCAAATTTTTTGTTTCTTCTGAAATTTATTTTCGGTTCCGGCGAGCAGTCGCTGAATGTTTGAGCGGTGCCGGTAGATGGAGAGTCCGCCGAGCAAGGTGAGTG
>CAZSSI010000087.1:0-5835 GCA_964609345.1 uncultured Verrucomicrobiota bacterium
GCGCCACTTCGATTACGGCCTCGGCAACGGTTTTCAGTTTATCGAAATTTACCGGTGCATTTGCCAAACGGCGGCGGACATTTTCAACCACCACAATGGATGCATCCACCACCATGCCCACCGAGAACGCCAGCCCGCCGAGGCTCATTAGATTTGCGCTCATTCCCAGCCAGCCCATGACAATGAAGCTGGCGAAAAAAGTGAGCGGCAGAGAAATCACGACGATCAGCGACGTGCGCAATTCCGCTACAAAAAGGAAGAGAATCAGGATCACAAAAAAGCAGCCTTCCAGCGTCGCATTCACAACGGTACGCAGACACGCTTCGATCAGCGAGGTGCGGTCATAAAATATATTCAGTCGAACATCTTTCGGTAGCGCGTCGCCGAGCTTGGCGATGGCCGTTTTGACGCGATTGACCACGTCGTGGGAATTTTCGCCCTTGAGCATGATGATCATACCGGCGACCGCCTCGCCCTGCCCGTCGCGAGTCACCGCACCCTGACGCGGCTCGGCGCCGATAACAATGTCGGCCACGTCGCGCAGATAAACCGGCGTGCCGTCGTCGGCCCGCAATACGATCCGTCCAATATCTGGAATATCCTGAAGCAGCCCGACGCCGCGCAGATAAAACTGTTCCCAGCCGGTCACCAGAATTCCGCCGCCCGCATTGGCGTTGTTACGTTCGATCGCTTCGACGACCTCATTGGCGGTCAAACCGTAGTTGAGCAAACGCTCCGGCGAAACCTGCACCTGATACTGTTTCACCGAACCGCCGAAGCTGTTGACCTCGTTGACTCCGGCGATGGGTTTCAGGCGCGGCTTGATCAGCCAGTCCTGAATTGTGCGCAGCTCCATGGGATCGTGCGTATCGTTGTCCACCGTGTATTGCAGAATTTCCCCGAGCCCGGTACTGATCGGTCCGAGTTCCGGTTCAACGCCTGACGGCAATTCGCCGCGCGCCATAGCCAGACGCTCAAACACGACCTGACGCGTCCAGTAGGTGTCCACGCCGTCCTCGAAAACAATTACGACCTGCGACAGCCCGGCTTTCGACAGCGATCGCACTTGCTTTACCTTCGGCAGTCCGCCCATGACCTGCTCAATCGGGTAACTAACCCGTTCCTCGACATCAACGGCCGTCAGCCCGGGCGCCTTGGCCAGAATCATAACCTGAATATTGGTGACGTCAGGAAACGCATCGACCGGCAGCGTCTTCCACGCGAACAGTCCGGCACCGGCCAGAACGAGCGTTCCAAGAATAACCAGCATCCGCTGCTGCAAAACAAAATGAATCAGCTTATCTAACATGGCAAAATCCTTCCGTTAATCGGCGCAACCGGCGCCCATCTTTTCGCGCAGCACGTCCGACTTGAGCAGGAACGCACCTTCCGCCACGACCGTTTCTCCGGCCTGCAAGCCGTCGAGAATTTCCACCATGCCGGAAAAAACCCGGCCTTTGCTCACGTCCTGCCGGACGTAGAAGTCATCTTTCCAATGTTTGAAAACGAAGGATTTGCCTTCGTCTGCGAATACAGCAGAGAGCGGTACCGCCAGCACTTCTTCCTGACCGTTATCGAGCGAAAGGGTCGCTTTGCAAAACATTCCCGGACGCAGTTCCATGCTGGAATTATCAATCTTAGCCCGCACTTTCACCGTGCGGGTTTGTTCACTCATCGTCGCGCCCACATAGTCGAGCATTCCGTTGAACGTCCGTCCGGGAAATGCGTCCACCGTGACTTCAACCGCAATGGCTCCGCGCTTTTCGGCGGCCAGCAGTTTTCCCAGATCACGCGAATGCACACCGGCCCAAACCCATACCGTAGTCAGATCGGAGAGCAGCATCAGATCTTTACCGGGTTCTACCATTTCGCCGGTTACCGCGTGTTTCTCGATAATCGTTCCGGCAACCGGTGCGCGAATCGGAAGCCGACCGGCTTCCATTTTCAGTGTTCCATTCAGGTCTTCCTCCTTCAACCCCAGCAAATGTAGCATCTGCTCAGAGGCTTTCAGGTCGCTCCGGTGCTGCTCAAAAACCATTCGCGCTTCAATCACATCCTGACCCGAGCCCACGTTCTGCTCCATCAGTTTTGTTTCGCGGTCGAGAATTTTTCCGGACAGCTCGCTCAGCGTGCGATTGCGCTCATATTCCGACATGGCCTTCCCGAGTTCTACGCTGGCCAGCGTGAGCAGTACGTCGCCTGCGTTGACGCGCGCTCCGATGTCCACCGGCACAGACTCAATGATACCGGCGATACGGGGACTGATATGCACCGCCGCGTTTTCATTCAGCGCCACCTCTCCGGTGACCAACAATCCTTCGAACATTTTCGCCCGCCCCACCACCTGCGTTCTCACCAATCCGGAACCGTCTGCGCTCTTCATCAGACTCGCGTCCAGCTTCACGAGACCGACCTCGTACCGGCATTCGGCGCACTGATAGATCGGCACGCCGCACTCGCAATTCTCAGTCAACCGTTGCTCAATAGAAGTTTCAACCGCATGTCCATTACAGGCCGCATCACCGCAGGCTTCCTGTTTTTTGCCGCACCCGTTTACCACGGCCAACAGGACAACGAGTCCGCCAGCCATCATCAATTTGTTCTTGTTCGTCTTCATCAAAATCCTCCATTTATCGTTTTATTGAATGGTGTTGAGTGGCGTTCCGGTCAGCCGTTCCACGTCCGCCGCCGCCTTGTGATAGGCCGCCAGAACATTGAGGTAACCGGACTTCGCCTCGCTGAGCGTGCGCTGGGTATCCAGCACTTCCATATAACCGTATTTACCGGCTCGGTATCCGATCTGTGCGGTGTCGAAAGCCTGCTGTGCGCCGGGCAGCAGTTTCGCTTTGATTGCCAGAGCTTCGGCCTGCGCCATTTCAAGCCGGTTATAGGCTTCGGCCAAATCGGTCTTCACCCCCAGACTCATCACGCGCTGTTCGTACTCCGCGCGTAGTGCCTGATGCTTCGCCGCAAAAATTCCGCCCGCATTGCGATCGAACAGCGGCAGTGGAATTGAAAGACCGACGATTCCGGCTGTTGAACCGTCTGCCTCGAAACGACTGATGCCAGCACTAATTTCAATATCGGGAATACGCTCTGCCTTAGCCAATGCCAGCGATTCACGGCCCGATGCCAGCACCTCGTGCCCGCGAGCAATCTCCGGCGTCTTGTCCAGCGTCGCAAAAAGTTTTTCCATCGACGGAATATCCGCGACCGCACTCAGATCACCAGCGGCTTCCGTAAACACCGGCACCGTCCCGCCCCAGGCGGCGGTAAGTCGCTTGCGAGCCGTATCCAGCTCGCGCTTCGCCCGATCCCGTTCAATCAGAGCCGTCGTTGCTTCGACCCCCGCTTTCGTTTCTTCAAGCGGCGCAACTTTCCCAGAACTGACCCGTTGCGCCGCGGCCTTGCGTACATCCTCCGCAACAGCCAGCAGCGACTCGGTTAACGCGAGCCGACCCTGCGCCAGAAGCACATCAACAAACGCCTTCTTCGTCTGCGCCAGCACATCCATCCGCGTCGCCTCATATTCCCAGCCAGTCAGCCGGGCCTCCGCCTGCGCCACGCGCTGACGTTTACCCCGCTTGCCGCCCATTTCCACCAACTGACTTAATTGCACGGAGGTCTCGGCACCGTCGAATCCATTACGCGCTCCCGAACCTCCAAATTCCGAGGCCTGAAGTTCGAGCCGTGGATTCGGCAAAGCACCCGCCTGCCGTGCGCTCCCTTCGGCGGCCTTAACCCCATGCGACGAGGCCATCAATTCCGGGCTATGCGCCAACGCCATTTCCAGCGCCTGGCTAAGCGTGAGCATCGCGTCCTCTGCATGCACCGGAAGCCCGGTACCAAATAAAACAAGCGTCAGCGCAATAATCGCGCCGGTATTTCCGTATGTAATTCTTCTCATAAGCAGTCCTCGTCTGTGTGGATGGAATAGAGCCGTCCCCGAATGCGGGGCCGGATAAAGGAAACGCTGCGTCATATGACGGCAGCAAGGAGAGAAAGCTTTACGCTAAAGTTGGCGGGCGGAAAATATCAGCCGCCAGAAGAATTCCCAGACTGTCGGATTCAAAAACCACAGCCTGTTGAGAAATTGAATCCGTTACTTCGCCGGTATGATCACGACAAGTGGAAAGTGTCATACCATGACAAACACAGGAACAATCCATACAGCAATCGGCTTCGTGCGAGTCTGCGCAAGCCAAAGCCAACGCAGCCGGCGCACTCATTGCACCGATTACCAACACGACAGCCAGTACTTTCAGTAATCGCAACATGGCAGGGAAAATGAACGCTTCAGGAAGCGATGTCAATCCTGCCGCGAGGCGGGCCGTAAAAATCGCGTTTAAAGGCTTCTCTCGCCCGCCGGAAGCAGTATAATGCCGCCTTTGCTGGGGGTGCCCTGACGGGCTGAGAAACCACCCTTTGAACCTGCGCGGATCATGCCGCGAAGGGAAGCGAACGGTTCTTTTTCCGCTCTCTTCCCGACTTTGGAAGGAAAAGAGATGAAACAGACTTCAGATTACGGACCGTTCTTCCCGCATTCGCGGAAAGTTTATGTCAACGGCACGCAACCCGGCGTGCGAGTTCCGTTCCGTGAAATCGAACTGGCTCATACACTGAACGACGACGGATCGCAGAAAAGCTATAACGCACCGATCCGCGTTTATGACACCGCCGGGCCGAATACCGAAGGCCCCCTGCCCGCCCTGCGCGCACCGTGGATCGCCGGACGCAAACACGCCACGCAACTGGAATATGCCCGCGCCGGAACCATTACCCCCGAAATGGAATTCGCCGCCATCCGCGAATCCGTCACGCCGGAATTCGTCCGCGACGAAATCGCCGCCGGACGCGCCATTATCCCGCTCAATCGGATGCATCCCGAAGCTGAGCCCATGATTATTGGCCGTAAATTCCGCACTAAAATCAATTCCAACATCGGCAACTCCGCGCTCGGCTCATCCATCCCGGAAGAACTCGAAAAAATGCGCTGGTCGATTCTCTGGGGCGCGGACACCGTCATGGATCTCTCCACCGGCAAAGACATTCACGCCACCCGCGAAGCGATCCTGCGTCACTGCCCCACTCCGATTGGCACCGTACCGCTCTATCAGGCGCTCCAGAAAGTTGACGGCGACGTCAACAAACTCTCGTGGGAAGTTTACCGCGAAACGCTGATCGAACAGGCAGAACAAGGCGTCGACTATTTCACCATTCACGCCGGCGTTCTAAAAAAACATGTTCCGCTCGCCAAAAAACGGCTCATCGGCATCGTTAGTCGTGGCGGGTCGATCATGGCGCAATGGATGCAGAATAAAAATGAAGAGAGCTTCCTCTACACGCACTTCGAAGACATCTGCAAAATCATGCAGGAATACGACATCACCTTCTCGCTCGGCGACGGACTACGCCCCGGCTGTCTGGCCGACGCCAACGACGAAGCGCAATTCGGCGAACTCAAGACGCTCGGCGAGCTGACACAGGTCGCGTGGAAACACGGTTGCCAAGTGATGATCGAAGGCCCCGGCCACGTGCCGATGCACAAGATCAAAGAAAATATGGATCGCCAGCTCGAAGACTGCTTTGAAGCGCCCTTCTACACACTCGGCCCGCTGGTCACCGACCTCGCCGCCGGTTACGACCACCTCAATAGCGCCATCGGCGGCGCGATGATCGGCTGGTACGGTTGCGCTATGCTTTGCTACGTCACGCCGAAAGAACACCTCGGCCTGCCGAACAAAGAAGATGTCCGCGAAGGGGTTGTTGCGCATAAAATTGCCGCGCACGCCGCCGACCTCGCCAAGGGAATTCCCAACGCGCAGGACCGTGATA
>CAZSSI010000088.1:0-5829 GCA_964609345.1 uncultured Verrucomicrobiota bacterium
ACGGCAAGCGCAGCGAAACCGTCCGGCGCAGCTGGCCCTTCCTGCGCGACCGGCGTATCGATGCCTACAACGGACTCGCCGCCCGCTTTTTGGATGAAGCTCTATGACACTCGAAAAATTTGGTTTTAATCCGTGGTTTCAGAAACAGGCGGAAGCCTTTGTTTCTAAAGGTTGGAAGCCTGCGCGAATCACGGCCGTTCATAAAGGCTGGTGCGATATCAGCGACGGCGAAGAAACCCGTCCGGCGAAAACCACCGGCAAATTGCGACGCGATGCCCGCGCCACCAATGACTATCTGACCGTCGGCGACTGGGTGCTCGCCACCAATTTTGACGGCGGCGATTTTGCGATGATCCACTCTGTGCTGGAGCGGCAGAATACGCTGAAACGTAAGACGGCGGGCAAGGAAGTCAGCCACCAGCTGATCGCCGCCAACATCGACACCGCCTTTGTGGTTCATACGCTGGACAAGGGATTTAATCTGCCGAAGCTGGAGCGCTATCTGTCCATCGTCAACGAAAGCGGCATCGAACCGGTCGTTCTGCTCACCAAGAAAGATCTACTGTCCGCCACGGAACTGAAAAAACGCTTGGCGGAAGTGGAAGCCCGCCTGACGAACGTACCGGTTTATGCGTTCAGCAACACCAACGGTTCCGGCCTGAAGAAAGTTCATAAACTTTTCCAGCGCGGAAAAACCTACTGTCTGCTCGGCCCGTCGGGCGTCGGAAAAACGTCGCTGATCAACAGCTTGATGGGCGAAGAAGATTTGTACTTCACCCTGCCCGTCCGCGAAAGCGACGGCAAAGGGATTCACACCACGACGTGGCGCGAACTGATTGTGCTGAATAACGGCGCGCTGGTGATCGATACACCCGGTATGC
The DNA here is from genome assembly GCA_964609345.1 of uncultured Verrucomicrobiota bacterium. Lineage (GTDB taxonomy): Bacteria > Verrucomicrobiota > Kiritimatiellia > Kiritimatiellales > Tichowtungiaceae > Tichowtungia. Next base: position 882 of record CAZSSI010000088.1, read on the forward strand.
GTGAACTCGGTCATCTCGACACCGGCGCCGGCATCAAGGACACCTTTGAAGAACTCACCGCGCTGGAAGGTCAGTGCCGGTTCAGAGATTGTGCGCACACCAAAACCAAAGGCTGCGCGATTGAGGCGGCGGTTGAAGCCGGAACGATTCCGAAGGCGCGCTACGAAAACTTTATCCGTATGCGGCAGGAAACCGCCGCCAATGAGCGCTCCGTCCGCGAAAAGGGATGGAAGAACAGGTAGGAAGAGGAATGATGGAATAAAGGATTATTGGATTACTGCACTCAAGACTACTGAATTTCCAAACCCAGCATTCCATCAATCCATTATTCCGCGTCCTATGGGACGCCAAGCATTCTCTACTTCATCAGCTGGTCGAGTATTCCGTAGTACTCCGAAATCGCCTTTACCGATTGCTGCATCAGAATAATCGATGCCCAGGTAAGGATTAAAACGACCAGCGTCCAGACGATCTTTTTGCGGCGGTTCCAGTCCGGATGAATCCAGAAAAGCGGAATGGCCAGCGGGCCGACGCAAAGAACGGCGGTGACAATCCAGCCGAGACGCAGATAGAACGGTAGCTTTGTTTTCTGCGCCAAAAACTGTCCGCAGAACCGGCAAAAGATGGCCTCATCCTGAATTTCTTCCGCACAGAATGGACACTTTTTCATAACGGAGTCTTACGCCTTTCCGGCAGGAACTGCGACTACGATCCGCTCATCAACCGGTCAAAAAAACTGGGAACCGGCGCTTCGAAGACCATCCGCTTGCCGCTGTGCGGATGGTTGAATGCGACACGGCGGGAGTGCAAAGCCATCCGTTCAAACTTTTTTGCTTTGGGGCCGTACTTGGTGTCGCCGACCACCGGATGACCGAGTTCCGCCAGATGGACGCGAATCTGATTCTTCCGGCCTGTCAGCAGATCGATTTTCAGTTCGCTGAACAGTTTGTTTTCCCGCACGACGGTGTACTGAGTCTCCGACCACTTCCCTTTCGCCTGGTCGGTTGAATAAACAAACTGATCGTCATTTTCCGCCAGATAGCTCGAAAGCGTTCCGGACTTTTCCTTGAGCGATCCGTGGGCGACGGCCAGATATTCTTTCTCTACTTCTTTCCAGTGATCTTTGAGATGCTGCTGAACGGCTTCGGTCTTGGCGAAGATCAGCAGGCCGGAGGTTTCGCGGTCAAGCCGATGAACCACAAAAGAACGCAATCTGGAACGGGCCGCTCCTTTACGCAGATAGTCAGTTAGAATCCGTTCGGCGGTTTGCGTTTCGTCGCGATGAAAACTCATCGTCAGCAACCCGGGCTCTTTATTGATCACCAGCAGATCGCGATCCTCGAAAAGAATTTCGAGTCCACGCGGGCGGTGTTTGCGCGGCGTTTTCATGCGACCGACAAAATCTTTCCGGCTGAACCGGCGCGGAAAGAAAATTTGGCGCCAGTCTTTTTGTCCATCAGCGCCGCGCCGATCGGCGACGACGGGGTAATCACACTGACCTCGCGCCCTTCAAAATTTACTTCGATGCCGCCGGCGCACGGCAGTAGAAAGCAAAGCATCTTTTCTTTATCCAGTTCCGTCTCAACCAGCGCACCGACTCCGATCGGCAGACGGTCATAAACCGGAATCATGAAAGTACGCAACGTTTCAAGATCGGCGACCAGCGCTTTAAACTGCATGGCGTGCCCGCGTGCCAGATAGGACGACTCCAGTCCGCAGGTATCCCACTTGGTTTCGGCGCGCGCCTCGCCGTCCGTCGCGCCAGCGGAAGCCTGCTTGTTAGCGTCCTGCTGACGATGGAGATCATTCTCCAGCTCGGTAATCACGGCGCGTAATAGTGCGGTTTTATTCATAAGAGAAATGGAATGTTGGAACAGAGGAATGATGGAATGATGAGAAGAAACAATATTCCGTTATTCCACCGTTCCATTATTCCACGGCTGTTCATGGATTGAGGTTTTCGAGTTTGAGCGTGTTGAGATCAATCTTGCGGTAATAGCAGTCGCGCGGCTCGCCCTTGGTGTTTTTGGTGTGGCAGATGCCGCCGCGGTTCGGCCGGACAATAAACAGAAGCGAATTCTGCTCGCAGTTGACGCGCGCTTCGAGCAGTTCAAAGGTTTCTCCGGAAGTCAGCCCTTTAATCCAAAGCTCCTGCCGCGACGAACTCCAGAGTACCAACATCTTGCGCTTCAGTGACTCTTCGAACGCCAGTTTATTGATGTAAGCGACCAGAATCACTTCCTTGGTATCGGCGTGCTGCACGGCAACCGGAATAATTCCTTTGGTACCGGCAACCGCCTTCTCCAGCTTGTTCCAGTCGAGTTCGAGTTTCTGTCCTTCTTCCAATTCTTTGCTCATGATTTTCTCCGTATAAAACAGCAGCGTCCTGTTGGACGCGGAATATTGGAATAGTGGAATATTGGAACATTGGATGTCAAAACGTTACGGTCCCGCATTCCTTCATCCGCCGCATCATTCCACCATTCCATCCTTCCATCGTTCCCTGCCCTGTCAGATATACACAGCCGAATCGAGCCTTGCCAGTATTAAGGTAGACGCGACGCTCTCGTCGCGTTGCTTTAGGTGGAACGCGTCGTCCCGAACAGGAACAAAAACGGGTCAATGTGGATTTTCCTGTTTGGATGATCCAGTCGCTCGATAAGGAAGCCAGCCGCCTGGGTGTTCCCAGACAATCCCTGATCAAGGTTCTGGTTTCTGAACACCTCCAAAAAGCTCACGCATAAACCCATTCGAACCAGCGAGTTCAGCTTGTCGGGCAACTCCGCCGCCCGAACGCTGATTAGAGAAGTTACAACCGCACAACCACACCTTTTGAGCGCATGTAGTCTTTGACCTGGCGGATGGTGAATTCACCGAAGTGGAAGATGGAGGCGGCGAGTACGGCGTCGGCTTTACCAACGGTGACCGCTTCGACCAGATGATCGAGAGTTCCCGCGCCGCCGGAGGCGATGACCGGTACACCGACCGCTTCGGAAATCGCGCGGGTGAGTTCAAGGTCGTAGCCGTTCTTGGTGCCGTCGGCATCCATGCTGGTGAGCAGAATTTCGCCCGCACCGCGCTGTGTGCCTTCGATCGCCCATTGAATCGCATCCAGTTTGGTCGGATTGCGGCCGCCGTGTGTGAATACGCCCCAGGTGCCGTCGCCGTTACGCCGCGCGTCGATCGCCAGCACGGTGCACTGCGAGCCGAACTGTTCGGAGCAGGTGTTGAGGATGTTTGGATCGTTAATCGCGGCGGTGTTGAAGGAAACTTTGTCAGCTCCGGCGTTGAGCATCCGGCGGACGTCGGCGGGTGTGCGGATGCCGCCGCCGACGGTGAGCGGCATAAAAACCTGTTCGGCGACGCGGCGGACGATGTCGACCATGGTGTCGCGGCCGTCGCTGGAGGCGGTGATGTCGAGAAAGGTCAGTTCGTCCGCGCCCTGCGCCTCGTAGGCCTTGGCGCATTCTACCGGATCGCCGGCATCGCGCAGTTCGACGAATTTAACGCCTTTGACGACGCGGCCGCCGGTTACATCCAGACAAGGTATGATTCGTTTTGCGAGCATTGGATTTCCTTCGAAAAATCAGAAATATGAATACCGAAATCCGAAACAAATTCAAAGGAGCGAAAGTTTAAATTCTCAAACCTCAATTTGGTGGTTTTGAATTTTGGAATTGAGATTTTGTTTCGTGTTTCTATATTCGAGCTTCGAATTTGAAGTGACGCTGCCATGGCCACTGATTTTTTCCTGTAAAATCTTGTGCGGTAGCCCCGTTCTGGCAACATCCAGCCATGAAAAAGGCTGGTGTAATAGCAAACCCTAAACGTCCGCACGCCGCCGATGTCTTCGCGCGCCTGGAGCGTAAAGCTAAGTCGCTCGGTATTGCGCTGTTCGCCGATGAACAGACCGCCGCCTGCCTGCCATCAGCGACAGTTCTAAAATTCGATCAGTTTGCTGAAACAGTCGATGTTCTGCTCGCGCTCGGCGGCGATGGTACGGTTCTTTTCTGTGCAAAACTCCTGAACGGCTCGAACGTTCCGATCCTTGGAATCAACCTCGGCAGCCTCGGCTTTCTCACCGGCGTCGGCGAAGACCAACTGGAAACCGCCCTCGACGCACTGGCCGCCGGAAAATGCAAACGCGATGTCCGCACCGTGGCCGACTGCACCGTCCTGCGCGGCGGAAAGCCTGCCGGAACCTACCGCATTCTCAACGACGCGGTCATCGGCTTCGGCGGTTCTTCACATATCATCACACTCGGACTCTCCATCAACGGCGAACCGATTACATCTTTTGCCTGCGACGGCATGGTTATCAGCACTCCGACCGGCAGCACCGGCCACTTTCTTTCTTCCGGCGGGCCGATCATTCAACCCGGCGCGGAAGTCTTCGGCGTCAGCGTGATCTGTCCGCATACCCTCAGCAACCGCCCGCTGGTTCTGCCGGACACAAGCACCATCGAAATCACCGTGCAGCATACACATAAAAAACTGGTGCTCTCCGCCGACGGACAGGATGTTGAAGAAATCGGCGAAGGCGACGCCATCCGGATCGCCCGCAGCGCCAAACCGGTCAGCTTCCTGCACCTGCCTGACTACAGCTACTTTTCCGTCCTCAGCCAGAAACTTCACTGGCGAGGATCGAGTTACTAAGAGTGGAATGATGGAATACTGGAACGATGGAATGATGCAGACGAGGGGCCTCAATATATGATTTCTTCACTATTCCACCTTTCCACCATTCCATCATTCCTCGCTTTTTGGGTTCACAATCTTGATCCTGTCATCTTCCACCTCTGGGGCCCGCTGGCCGTCCGCTGGTACGGACTCGCCTACCTGCTCGGCTTTCTTGGCGGCTACCTGATTCTGCTCCGCATGTCCAAACGCGGCGAATTCGCCGTGCCGCCGCAGGAACTTTCCACGTTTATGGTCAACCTTGCCATCT
>CAZSSI010000089.1:0-5825 GCA_964609345.1 uncultured Verrucomicrobiota bacterium
CCGTTCAAAATTGACGATTACGTCGAGGGCGGCGGTGTGAGCGGCACGGTGAAGGCCATTCATATTTTCACAACGACGCTGACAACGCCGGACAACAAGCGGGTGATCGTGCCGAACTCGAAGATGATGGGCGACAACATCACCAACTATTCCGCCGAAGGCACCCGCCGGGTTGATTTGACGGCGAGCATCAGCTACGGCGACAGCATTGATAAGGCCAAAGCCGTATTGATCGATATGCTGAATAAAGACGCTCGTGTGTTGAAAGACCCGGCACCGTTTGTCGGCGTACTGAAGATGGCTGAAAGCAGTATCGATTTCGCCGTGCGTCCGTGGGTGAAGGTGGATGATTACTGGGCTGTATTTTTTGATCTGAATGAAACGATCAAAAAGCGTTTTGATTCCGAAGGACTTTCGATTCCGTTTCCGCAACGCGACGTGCATCTCTATAAGCACGACGCTTAAGGAACGAGGACGTTCAGTGCGCGGGGCTGGACGGTGATTTTTACTTCCGCCGGGGCCGTAATCAGTTCGCCGTCGAGCTGCATCGGCCCTGCGGTTTTCCGCCGGACGGTCAGTGTACGGAAAGGTTGCGTGTGTATTCCGCTTAACCGGTCGATGGTGCCATCAAAAAGTTTTCCCACCATCATCAATACCACCGGCATGTCGTGCTTGCGGACGGTGACGAGCAGAAGCTGTCCGTCGTCGGCTTTGGCTCCGGGGGCAATCTGCGCGCCGCCGCCGTATTGCGACAGGTTGGCGGCGGTGCAGACCTGCGTATCGTCGATAGTGAATTCCTCGCCGTCGTCGATGCAGAAGGTAAACGGCTGCGGGGTGTAGTCGAAAAGCTGGTAAACACCGGCGAAAATGTAGGGCAGGACCCCGCGCACCGGCGATTTTTCGAAGATATCCACCAGCGCGGCGTCCCATGCCAGTGAGCAGGTGACGAAAAACGGCTGGCCGTTGGCGAAGCCGACGTCAATACGCTGGGGTTGCGCCGACGCGAGCGCCACGGTGGCTTTGACGAGGTCGAGCGGAATATCGAAGTGGCGCGCAAAACCATTGCCGCTTCCAGCGGGAATAACGCCCAGCGCGGTGTCGGTTCCGACCAGCACGCTTCCGATCGTGTTGACCATGCCGTCGCCGCCGATGACCAGCAGTCTGCCGACGCCGTCTTCAACTGCTCTGCGGGCTTTGTCCTGTCCGTCTTCTTTCGAGGTGCTGAACTGGATGGAAAGATCGTGGCCGGGTTTATCCCAGTGTTCAATGAGCGCGTCGCGGATGCGGTCGAGCGCAAACCCCATTCCGGAGTTCGGGTTGATCAGAATGCGGACTTTGCTTCCGGCTTTCATAATCAGTAGATCAGTCCGCTACGGACTTTTTCGGCGGCGGCAGGATTGTCGAGCAGTTCAATCAGTTTGAGGGCGAAGGCGAACGCGGTGCCGGGGCCTTGACTGGTGACGAGATTGCGATCGACAACGACGGCGTCGTCCGACCGGTCGGCGCGGCGCATTTCTTTTTCGACGCCCGGAAAGCAGGTGAAGGCTCGACCTTTGAGTACGCCTGCTTTGTGGAGTGCGAGCGGTCCGGCGCAGATGGCGGCGATCCATTTTTCTTCGATGTCGAAAATACGAATGGTTTCCTGCACGCCGTCGTGTTCGCAGAGCGCTTTTGTACCGCCCGCGCCGCCGGGCAGAACGAGCAGGTCGAACGAAAGCAGATCAAGTTCTTCCCAGCGGGCATCGGGAATAATTTTCACTTTGCGCGAAGCGGTGATGGGCGCCGTTCCGTTCAGGCCGGCCAAGACAACATCCCAACCTGCACGGCGGAGCGTATCAGCAACGATTACGGCTTCCATTTCTTCACAGCCGTCGGCGATTGGAATCAGGGCGCGGATCATGGGTTTCCTTATTTGTCTTCGACACAGCGGGCCAGTTCGCTGGTAATCATGCCGAGCGTTCCGGCCGGAATGGGCGTTTCAAGTGTATTTTCAAAAAGGTCGCGCAGATCGGTTTCGGTACAGATGCGCACGCCGCCGACATTCGCGAGATTGCCCACCGGGCGGTTGCCGACAAAACAGACGACCGGATAGACCGGTGCCGCCGGACAACCTGCGGCGGTGAGATGATCGACCAATGCGGCGGCTTCTTCACGAACCTGTTTGAGCGGCGGACGGCTCGGAGTGTGTCCGTTGCAAAGAACCTGTCCGTTTTCAAAACTGATTTCTCCGCCCCAGTTTTTAGTTTCGATGACGAAGATTCCGGCTGGCGCGGCGACAATATGGTCAAAAGCCGGTCCGCCGGGGTCGAGTTGCAGATCGTTGAAGACTGTATGATTGGCCGGCAGGAAGGAAAGAATGCGTGCGACAGTTTCTTCTCCTTCCGCGCCCCGGAGGAAACTGTGCAGACGCCTTGTACTCCAGCCGATGAAGAGAGCCAGCGAGACGGCAAGCAGAACAAACAGCAGGCCGGCCTGCGAGATCGAGATGTGCGGAACCGGAGCAGCGGCGCGTAAAAGCCAGCCCGCCGCGAGACAGATGGGAATTAATGGCCAGAAAACGCGTAACGGGCCGAGGGTGCGGGGGCCTTGTCCGGGACTGCCGTAAACTTTTGCAAAACGGGGACTGACTTTTTCGCTGTTCATGAATTGAACATACAGGAGTTTGTACTGTCTGTAAACTTGACCTTTTTGCTTAAAAAGGGCTTATCTTTTGGACTCTACAATTCGAATGAAGGGCACTGTATTGAATACGAAACCGTTTTTCCGCCGCGCTGACTGGATATCTTTTGGTCTAACCTTTTTGATTGCGCTGATCGTCTATACCCTGACGCTCGCGCCGACCGTTACGCTGGAGGACTCCGGTGAACTGATCACAGCCTCTGACTATCTCGGTGTGCCTCATCCGCCGGGCTATCCAATCTGGTCGTTGATGACCTGGTTCTTTCAGTGGATTTTCAATGGAGTCACCTTCCGCGGCTATCCGAATCCGGCGTGGGGCGTTGCTTTTTGTTCAGCGTTTGCCGGCGCGTTGGCCTGCGGTGTTCTGGCGCTGTTGGTGAGCCGTTCCGGTCTGGACCTGCTCCACAGTCTGAAAAAAGAAACCAACGTACTCGGCGAAAAAACCGAGCGTCTTTTCTGCTGTGTAGCCGGTATCTCCAGCGGACTGCTGCTGGCATTCAGTCAGGGCATGTGGTCGCAGTCGGTGATCGCTGAAGTGTATGCGCTCAACATTCTTTTTCAGACTGCCGTGTTGTTATTTCTCTACCGCTGGATGATGGAGCCGGAAAATCCAAAACCGCTTTTCCTGATGGCGTTCGTCTTCGGACTGGGTCTCACCAACCACCAGACACTTCTATTCATGGGTGCTGGCGTGGCTTTGGCCGTGTTATTGCGCCACATCCGGCTGGGCCGTGACTTTGCTGTCGTCGGTTTGTTTTACGTTGTCATGGTTGTTCTCAATAAAGTGATGGCCGCCGATCCGCAGTATGCGAGCTGGTGCTGGATCTCCGGGCCGGCGACGGCTGGATTCTGGTTCTGGACGGCCTATGCGGTGGTTGTTCCAATCCTTGGACTTTTTCTGCCGAACGGAAAGACGGTTTGCGCCACCTATTTGCTGATGCTGCTCGGTCTGTCATTTTATCTCTACATGCCACTCTCTTCTGAGCAAAATCCGCCGATCAACTGGGGCTATCCGCGCACATGGGAAGGGTTCATGCATGCCATCACCCGCGGACAGTATGAGAAAGTCACACTGACCAATGTTTTTTCACCCATGTTTCTGAAGCAGGTTGGCGCTTATCTGCACGACTTGCGCGCGCAGTTCTTCGGGCCGGTGGCGCTGCTGGCTATTTTGCCGTTTGCTTTTATCGTGCGCATTGGCCGCAAAAATCGCGACTGGCTTTTCACTACCATGGCGGCATTTGTCGGTGTGGGAATTCTTTTCATTATCTTGCAGAATCCGAAACTCGACATTCAGACCCTATTCATTGCCCGTGTTCAGTACATTCAGTCGCACGCCATTTATGCGATCTGGATTGGCTACGGCCTGTTGCTGCTGATGGCGTGGCTCGAAACGCTTGTCGGCAATAATCCGTTCACCAAATGGATTGGTACACTGCTGGTTCTTCTGTTGCCGTTTTCTCTGATTCACAAGAACTATTACAACGAGGAACAGTTCAAAGTGGTCGGCGGCTCCGAGCAGAATGGCCATGATTTTGGTTGGCAGTTTGGTAACTGGGAACTGCGCGGGATCGAAGGGATCAAAGAGGATCTTCATTACAAGGGATATTTTCCTTTTGAGCGGCGCCTTTCCGATGCCGAGTTTGAAAAAGTCTGGAACGAGTATCCCGAATCATTACGCAAAAATAATTATCCGCCGCCGATGGAAACCAATGCGCTCTTTTTCGGTGGTACCGATCCGGGACGTTTTGTGCCGACCTACATGATCTACTGCCCGCAGGTGCGACCTGATGTTTACCTCATCACCCAGAACGCGCTGGCTGACAACACGTTCATGAACACCACTCGCGATCTTTACGGTGACCAGCTCTGGATTCCGTCGCTGGCCGACAGCAATCGCGCCTTTCAGGAATTCGTACAGAGCGTTCAAAATGGCGGCGCAGCCGATTCGGATGTGAAAATCGAAGGCGGTCGTGTGCAGGTTCAGGGCGTTGGCGGTGTCATGAAGATTAACGGGATTCTCTGCAAACAGATTTTCGACCACAACCAGTACATCGCAGAAGTAAAGACGGACGAATCCACGCGGGAAGCCGGTTCGGCAGTTGTTCCGCGTGATCCGGTCGGCCCGGACGGCAAGCTTCGCAAGCGCAGTTTTTATGTTGAAGAAAGTTACGTCATTCCCTGGATGTATCCGTATCTGACGCCGCACGGACTCATCATGAAAATCAATAATGAGCCGACGGAAATTACGCCGGAAATGGTCAAAAATGACCATGAGTTCTGGGACTGGTACACCAAACGGCTGGTTAATGATTCAAAATTCACTCGCGATGTGTGCGCCCGCAAAACCTTCTCCAAACTGCGCAGTGCTATCGCCGGACTGTACGCAGCTCGCGGCAATATGACGGAAGCCGAATACGCCTTTAAACAATCGGTTGAGCTGTATCCGCTTAGTCCTGAAGCTGTTTTCCGTCTGGCCGACCTGTATATGCGTCAACACCGGCTTGACGAGTCTCGCAAGGTGATTTCTGACTTCGTTGCTCAGGATGTGTACAATGAAAGTGCGCAGGGGTTCCTGAAGCAGATCGAGCAGATGCAGAAGATGATGCTACGCAAGGCCGAACTGGAAACGCTGTTGCGCGGAGGACAGAATTCTGACATCAACGTGGCGATTGAACTTCTTCAAATCTATAACGCATTGCAGGAGCAAGGGCCTATGCGTCAGCTTCTCGGCGATTTACTCCGCATGAATGCTCCGTCGGAAGTTTATCTACAGCTCGCACAATTTCTGTCGCAAATGAACCGCCCTGATCTGGTCGAGCCGGTCATCCTGAAATATCTCGAAGCCAAACCGGATGATCTTCATGTTCAGATCGAGCTGGCTGCTGTGCGCACAGCGATCGGGAAAACCAGTCAGGCACTCGAAACGATTAAAGGTGTGGTCGAAAAGGGCGGCGAGCCGATTCGCACTGTATTACGAAAAGACCAGCGTTTTCAGCCGCTATGGAAAGACCCACGTTTCCAAGCGCTTGTTCCGCCTGCAGCTGCCTCGCCGATCCGGACACCTTTCGGTGCAATGGCGCAACCGCAATCAGGCGGTCTTGGTGGGCTTTCGTTCTAAAAACAGTGATTAACCGGGCGGACTA